>NZ_SUMG01000004.1 GCF_009910325.1 Isachenkonia alkalipeptolytica | reverse complement strand
TCGGACCTTGTGGTACAAAAATTGAAAAGTGTACCACAAGGTCCGACCCCCTGGTACAAAAATGAATAAAACCCGGATTTCTCCGGGTTTGGGTGTGCTCATTATTCAAAATTTAATTCTTCATTCACTATTTTATTTACAAGTTTTCCATCACCTCGACCTTTGACCTGAGGCATAACCATTCCCATGATTTTCCCCATATCGCTTTTCGACTCCGGTTGTACTTTTTCGATGGCTTCTTTTACGATACCTCGAATTTCCTCTTCCGTAAGTTGTTTTGGCAAGTAGGTTTGTAGAATTTCAATTTCTTTTCGGTTTTGTTCTACCAAATCTTCTCGCCCGCTTTTTTCAAAGTCTTCGATGGAATCTTTACGTTGCTTTACTTGTTTTGAAATAATTTGAATTACTTCTTCATCGCTAACATCCTGTCGTTTGTCGACTTCCCACTGCTTGATGTCGGATCGAATCATGGTAATTACATCTTTTTTAACCTTGTTTTTCTCTTTCATCGCGGTTTTTAAATCCACAGTTAGCTTTTCTTTAAGGTTCATTGGTTCACCCTCTTCGTAAGACTAATATCGCTTCTTGTTTCGCTTTGCAGCCTCTTCCTTTTTCTTTCTCTTTGTACTAGGCTTTTCATAATGCTTTCGCTTTTTAGCTTCCGATAAAACCCCCGATTTTGAACATTCTTTTTTAAACCTTCTGAGTGCATTATCAATACTCTCATTGTTGTTCACTTTAACTTCAGACATTTATTAACCCTCCCTCCGATAGCAACCAATGTGCTTTTTCCATAGCGTTTTCGCCATTGTGCAAGTGGGATAAACACCTAGTTATTATACCGTACATTTCTTTTTTATGCAAGTGAATTTTTCAATGCTTAAGCAGCTGGGAAGTCCGGTAGACAAGTCTGCCCCCTTAACCCGGAGGCCACTGCATAAAACGGCCACCTAATAAATGAAAATGCAAGTGGTTCACGGTTTGTCCGCCGTTTTCTTTGCAGTTGTTTACCACTCGGTACCCCTTTCCCAGATCCTTCTCCTCAGCAATTTGCTGAATGGTTTGAAAAATTTCAGGAAGAAGCTCCTGCTGTTCATCAGCGGTCATCTCATGTATATTTTCGATATGCTTTTTCGGTATCACCAGTATATGGGTAGGGGCTTGAGGATTTACATCTTCGAAAGCCAGTACCTGTTCATTTTCGTAGATCACCTGGCTATCTATTTCCCTGTTTACAATTTTACAAAAGATACAGTCCATAGAAAACACCTCCTTTTAAATACCAATTCGACATTCAGCAAAAAAGTCCTTCTTTTCTTCCCGAATATCTAGAATTTTTACCGGTTGCATTTTCTTCGATAAGTCCACTTCGGATTTTCCTTTCACCTTTACATACCTTGAAGTAAATCCGGTACTGAGCTTTTCTTCCGGATCATAACTTTCAAATAAAACCTCTTCTTTTTTTCCAATAAAAGATTTCATATATCCTTTTTTTAATTGCTCGCCCATAGCGATGAGTTTTTCACTGCGTTCCTGTTTTGTCTTTCCGTTAATCTGTTCTTTGTATTCTGCCGCCGGGGTCCCTTTTTTCGGCGAATATTTAAATACATGGATTTCATAGAACTCCAATTGATTCAGCAGGTCATAGGTGTCCAAAAAATCCGCTTCCGTCTCTCCCGGAAAGCCCACAATAACATCCGTGGTGAGCGCTGGGTTTTTAAAGTATTGTCGGAGCAATTGTATCGCCTGTTGGTACTCTTCCCGGTTATACTTTCGGTTCATCCGCTTCAACACCCTATCGGAGCCGCTCTGTAGAGAAAGATGGAAATGAGGGCAGAGCTTATTTACTTTTTGCAGTTCTTTAAGAAAGGATTCACGAATCAAATTTGGCTCCAGGGAGCTTAAACGAATCCTGAAAATCCCGGGAACCTCGTTGATTTCCTGAAGAAGTTCTAAAAAGTAATGTTCCTCATTCAAATCTTTTCCATAGGATGCGATATGAATTCCTGTTAAAACCACTTCTCGATAACCGGCCTCTGCCAGGCGGTTCACTTCCTCCAAAACCAGTTCCTTGTTTCGACTTCGAATGTTTCCTCGAGCATAGGGAATGATGCAGTAGGTACAATACTGATTGCAGCCTTCCTGAATTTTTATAAAAGCCCGGGTTTTCCCTTCGTACTCCGTGAGAGCCAGATCTTCAAATTCATAAACCTGCATAATATCCTCCACGAATTGACTTCCCCGGCCCTCATCCTTGTTTTCCACCAGACGGACAATTTCCTTTCGTCCGTGGGTACCAATAACAATGTCCACCCCTTCTAAGCCTTCCACCTCTTCAGGAGCCACCTGAGCATAACAACCGACCACCGCCACAACGGCGTCGGGATTAAGCTTCTTCATCTTACGAATAAATTGTCGTGATTTTCGGTCCCCTACATTGGTTACGGTACAGGTGTTGATCACATACACATCGGCAAAATCTTTGTCGGTGACAATGTCGTAGTCCGCACTTTTAAAGAGTTCCATCATCGCATGGGTTTCATATTGATTCACCTTACAACCTAAGGTGTGAAATGCTACTTTTTTCAATCCTTTAACCTCCTAAATCGCCACTTTCGTACTGTACCATGGTAAGCAATGCCAGACCCGCGGTTTCCGTTCGAAGAATTCTTGGCCCCAGGGTTACGGTGTTCGCACCTATCTTTTTAAGGCTTTCAATTTCTTGTTCAGCAAAGCCCCCCTCCGGACCCACCCATAGACCAATAGTAGCACGTGATACCTCTTGGTCCTTATTTCCATGCAAAAAGGTTAAGTCCTTTATGCCCTTTTTTTCCTCGTCTTCATAGGCCACTATTTGAAATTCTTCGAAGGAATTATCCAGTGCCCGGTTAAATTCCATCGGTAGCGTAATTTCCGGAACTTTTATTCGTTTGCTTTGTTTTGCCGCTTCATAGGCAATCTTTTGCCAACGCTCCTGCTTTTTTTGTTGATCCTTTTTTGTTTTAAGCTGCACTACGGAGCGCTGATTCATCACGGGAACAATACGCTTAATCCCCAGCTCCACGGCTTTTTGAATGATCAGCTCCATCTTTGAAGCCTTAGGTAGGCCTTGATACAGGGTAATTTCCAAGGGAGATTCCCGTTGAACTTGCTTAAGCTCTAAGAGTTTTACTTGAGTACTTTTTCCCTCCACAACAGTAATTTCCCCCAGATATTCCAATTCTTCTCCCACCACTAATTCAATGATATCCCCTACCTTCAGACGAAGCACTTTTTCTAAATGTTTTGCATCCTCTCCAGTAATGTAAGCTGATTCCTCTTGCACTTGACACTTATCTACAAAGAACCGATGCATTCCTAATCCTCCCTTAAGCGACCATAAAGGGCTGCCCATTCTCCTTTTTCAATGGTCCGATATACTTCGATATTATGAGCCTTTAAGGCTTTTTTTACCGGCTCGATTTTTTCTAAAATAATTCCTGAGGCAATCAATGTTCCCGAGGGCTTTAAGTACTGCTGAAAGTCCGGAGCCATGGTAATGATTACATCGGCAATGATGTTAACTAAAATTACATCCCCTTTTTCATCGATGTTATCCATCAGGTTCCCATGATACACGGACACTTGACCCTTCACCTGATTTTTGTTTACGTTTTCCCGGGCCACTCCTACGGCTACCTCATCAAGATCCACGGCGATAACTTTCTTTGCTCCAAGTTTTGCAGCTGCAATTCCTAATATCCCGCTACCGCATCCGATATCAAAAACCAAATCCTCTTTGGTTACCACTTCTTCCAAAGCCGCCGCACACATGGTTGTGGTTTCATGAGTACCGGTTCCAAAGGCCATACCAGGGTTCATCTCAATGATAAGATCTTCAGGCTTTTTATCATAGTCTTCCCACTCCGGTTTAATAATAATATTTTTTCCGATTCTCGTCGGTTTATAGTACTGCTTCCAGGTATTGCTCCAGTCTTCATCCTTTACTTCCTTCGCTTCCACAGTTCCTTCACCGATATCCAGACCGTAATGGGGAAGGTATGCAATGGAATGTTTAATCAATTGAATCTCATCCGCCACGCCTTCGGTTTTTGGCAAATACCCTTTAATCAAGGCTCCTTCATAGTCAAAGGTGTAGAGTTCTTCATCCACGTAATCCCAACTTCTTTGATCCTGATTGATGAAATCAAAATCCTTAGGGTCTTCTATTACCAGTCCCTTTACCCCTGCATCGTAAAGAATATTCGCCACAGCCTCCGTGGCTTCCGTTGTTGTTTTAATGCTTAGTTCCATCCATTCCATTTCATCACATCCTCTTTAGTCTTTGCTTCTATTATAACCGATTTTTAAGCTTGGGGGCAACCGCAACTAGATGATCGGTGCTGTCCGTTTCTCCCAAATCAGTGTTCCTATAAAATCTGACGTTTTTTTAACTATAGAAAAATCACTCCTGGGGAGTGATTTCCTATTTCTTTCATTAAAATTCGGATCCATGAACTCCAGGGTATAAATCATAAGAATTGCTAACTTACGTTTAAACACTTATCGAAAACTGTAACCCTTAACTAGGAAAGCATGTCCTTTACTTTATCAATAAAAGATTTTCGCTGTTCGTGAACTTCTTCGCCGCTTTCCTTGGCAAATTCTTTCAGTAAATTCTTTTGCTTGGAAGAAAGCTTTTTCGGAACTTCTACGGTTACCCGAATATATTGATCTCCTTTTCCGTATCCATGGGGATTAACGATCCCTTTGTTTTTAAGCCTAAATACGGTACCGCTCTGGGTGCCTTCCGGCATTTTATATTTTACCTTCCCTTCCAATGTAGGCACTTCAAGCTCATCTCCAAGAGCTGCTTGGGCGAAGGTTATAGGCATTTCACAAATAACGTTGTCCCCTTCCCGAGTAAACAGGCTGTGGGGTTTTACCCTTACGATAATGTATAAATCTCCCCGGGGGCCTCCTTTTGTTCCCGGCTCTCCGTAACCTCTTAAGGGAATTACAGATTCGTTGTCCACCCCTGCAGGGATTTTTATTTTCATTTTCTTTTCCTTTTGAACTTTTCCTTTCCCATGGCAGGTGTTGCATTTTTCTTCGATGATTTTTCCTTCTCCACCGCATTTGTTGCAGGTTCTAACATTCACGATTTGACCAAGAGGAGTGTTTTGAGCATATTTTACTTCACCTGTCCCGTTACACTCCGAGCATTTTTTCGAATCCGTTCCCGGTTTAGCACCGCTTCCGTCGCAGGTCTCACAGTTTTCCTGACGGTAAAACTTAATTTCCTTTTCAACCCCAAAAGCCGCCTCTTCAAAAGTAACAGTTACCTGTTGCTGAATATCCGGACCTTTTCTCGGTCCTTGCCGTCTTGATCTTCCGGAACCGCCGCCAAACATATCAAAAATATCCGAGAAGATATCGTCGAAGCCTCCGCCGCCGAAGCCTCCGCCGAAGCCACCACCGGCTGATGCTTGAGGGTCCACTCCCGCATGGCCGAATTGGTCATAACGTTGCCGTTTTTCCGGCGAACTGAGGATTTCATAGGCCTCACTGGCCTCACGAAATTTCACTTCAGCTTCCTCATCATCAGGATTTCGGTCCGGGTGATATTTCATGGCCATCTTCCGATAAGCCTTTTTGATCTCTTTTTCATCGGCATTTTTATCCACGCCCAGGACCTCATAGTAGTCTCGCTTACTCACCTTTCCACCACCTTTCTATATTTCAGATGACGTATTCCGACCTTTTCCCCTCCACAAAACTTCCAGGGTGATCAGAAAGCGCTTCATCCTTCGTGAATACTAAGGGCACCCGCAGGTGCCCTTAGTATTCATTTATTTTTCAGCTTTTACTTTTCTTCGTCGCTCTTTTCTTCATCATCCACTTCTTCGTACTCTGCATCTACCACATTGTCATCCTCTGCTTGTTCTCCGCCTTCTTGACCTTGGGCATCACCTTGTTGCTGAGCATCTTGATACATCTTCTGAGAAACATTGTGGAAAGCCTCGTTTACGCTTTCAATGGTAGCTTTCATTTCTTCTACATTGTCGTCTTCCTTGGCTTTCTTAAGTTTTTCCAGTTCTTGCTCTACTTGAGCTTTTTCTTCCTCACTGATCTTATCCTTTGCTTCCTCAAGACCTTTTTCAATTTGATAGATTAAGGAATCCGCTTGATTTTTTGTTTCAATGGCTTCTTTTTTCTTCTTGTCTTCTTCTTCAAACTTCTCCGCTTCCTTAATCTTTTGTTCCACTTCATCTTCTGAGAGGTTAGTGGAGGCAGTAATGGTGATTTTTTGCTCTTTACCGGTTCCAAGGTCCTTAGCTGATACGTTTACAATTCCGTTGGCATCAATATCAAAGGTTACTTCAATTTGCGGTACACCCCGTGGCGCTGGTGGAATATCCGTCAACTGGAATCGACCTAGGGTAGAGTTATCCGCTGCCATTTGTCGTTCCCCTTGCAGTACATGAATGTCCACTGCGGTTTGATTATCCGCTGCGGTAGAGAATACCTGGCTTTTCTTTGTAGGGATGGTAGTGTTTCGTTCAATTAACTGAGTAAATACTCCGCCCAAGGTTTCGATTCCAAGAGATAAAGGCGTAACGTCCAGAAGCAATACATCTTTAACATCTCCCGTGAGTACTCCCGCTTGAATAGCAGCTCCCAGAGCTACACACTCATCTGGATTGATCCCTTTATGAGGGTCTTTCTGAGTAATCTTTTTAACCGCAGCCTGTACCGCGGGAATACGTGTGGATCCTCCCACAAGGATGACTTTATCAATGTCACTGTCGGTAAGATCTGCATCCTTTAGAGCTTTCTTCATCGGCTCAATGGTTTTTTCCACTAAGTGACCAGTCAATTCATCAAACTTCGCCCGGGTAATTTCCATATCCAAGTGTTTGGGTCCGCTGGCGGTTGCCGTAACAAAGGGAAGGTTAATGTTGGTGGTCATGGTGCTGGAAAGTTCTTTTTTGGCTTTTTCCGCCGCTTCTTTTAGACGTTGCAAGGACATTTTGTCATCCCGTAAGTCTACCCCTTCCTGCTTTTTAAACTCTTCCGCCACGTGGTCGATGATCATTTGGTCAAAATCATCTCCACCTAACGTGTTATTACCATGGGTAGCCAGTACTTCAAATACGCCGTCACCGAGTTCTAAAATGGATACGTCAAAGGTTCCTCCTCCTAGGTCATATACCATTACTTTTTGTTGATCTTCCACTTTATCAAGACCATAGGCAAGAGATGCTGCCGTAGGTTCGTTGATGATTCGCTTGACTTCTAATCCTGCGATCTTTCCTGCATCCTTGGTAGCTTGCCGTTGACTATCTTCAAAATAGGCTGGTACAGTAATAACCGCTTCCGTTACTTTTTCTCCTAAATAGGCTTCCGCATCCGCCTTTAACTTCTGTAGAATCATTGCGGAAATATCTTGAGGAGAGTGTTCCTTTCCATCAATTTTATCCACATGGTCCGTACCCATATGTCTTTTGATGGATGCTACGGTTTTTTCAGGATTTGCCACTGCTTGACGCTTTGCGGGTTCCCCTACAATTCGCTCACCGTCCTTACCAAAGGCTACCACCGATGGAGTGGTTCGATTTCCTTCGGAGTTTGCAATTACCTTGGGCTCGCCACCTTCCATTACAGCTACGCAAGAGTTTGTTGTTCCTAAATCGATTCCAATAATTTTTCCCATATTATACTGCCTCCTTGTTTTTCTTTTTCTAAAATTGGTTATTTTCCGGATGCTGTCCGGAGTGTTGCATAGAGTTCTTGAATTTTAAGATTTATTATTTAAACTAAGTAATACTTCACTTAGCAACCTTAACCATAGCCGGTCGAAGGATCTTTCCATGGATTTTGTATCCTTTTTGAAGCACTTCAACCACCGTATCCGGTTCATGCTCTTCACTTTCTTCCTTTAGAATCACTTCATGAAAATCCATATCATAGGGTTCATGAAGAGGATATTCTTCCTCAATGGAGTTCTTCTTCAGCACATCTTTAAACTGCTTCAATACCAGTTCCAGTCCTTTATACATCTCTGTGCTCTCTTCTGAGTCTTGAGAATCAAGGGCGCGTTCCAAATTGTCCACCACCTGTAACAGGTCTAAGGCAAACTCCTTTACAGCAAACTTTCGGTCCTTTTCCCGTTCTCGATCCATACGTTTTTTATAATTGGAAAACTCCGCCTGTTGACGCTTCAGTGCTTCACAATACTGAAGAGCCTCTTCTTGCTCTTTTTTCAGCGCAAGTTCCAATTCCCGGATCCGCTCCTGTTGTTCTTCCTGGATCTCCTGAGGAGTTTTCAGAGTCTCTTCCCCTTGTTCTTCAAGAATTTCTTCATTATCTGAGGAATCCTCCTTATGCTTTTGAGTATCTTCCCCTTGAGCTTTTTCGGAGTTTTTTCTGGACTCCTTTTCTTCGTTAGACTTTTTAAACATCATTAAACACCTGCCTTACCTAATATTTGGTTAATATTTATCTCTTAGTAAATCATTTAACTGCTTATTCAATTGATACATAATGGATACCACCTTAGAATAATCCATCCGGGTAGGACCGATAACGCTTAGATGTCCAATGGTGCGATTATCAATTTTATAGGTGGTGGTTACTAGACTGCATTCCTGAGCAATATCATACAGGTTTTCCTTTCCGATGGAAACCCGAAGGCCCTCTTGATCCGGTAGGGACAAAAGATTCTTGATCAATTCTTTTTCCTCTAACATAGCCAGAAAGGAACGGGCTTTTACGATATCGTTAAACTCGGGGAAGTTAAAAATATTTGTGGTCCCGCTAAAGAATACATCTATCTGTTCCACTTCTTTTACCACTTCTTGCAAATGGAGCAAAATCAGCTCAATCGCCCTTCGATACTCATACAGTTCCCGCTGGATTTTTTCAATGACCAGCCGGGAAACTTTTCGAATTTCCATTCCCTGCAAGTGTTGATTTAAGAAATTGGAAATTTTTTGCAGTTCCTGAGGCTCTAGATTTTGTCCGATCCGCAATAACGTGTTCTTCACCAAACCGGTATCCATAATTAACACCACTAAGATCCTTTCTTCATCCACTGGGACCAGTTGGAGGTGCTTAATCCGGTTTTCCTTGGTTTTTTCCGCCATGGCTATAGAGGTATAATCCGTTAATTCCGATAAATATTCTGCACTGTGCTTTAACAGATTTTGTACTTCATGAAACTTTTGCATAAGATTTTCACGCAGAGCTTCCCGCTGGATTTTTGCAAGAATCCTCGACTCCATCAGTTTGTCCACATACAGTCTATATGCTTTGTCGCTGGGGACTCTGCCGGAAGAGGTGTGTAATTGTTTTAGATAGCCTTCTTCTTCCATTTCTGACATTTCATTACGAATTGTGGCCGCACTGACACCTAAATCGTATTTTCGAGACAGGGTTCTAGAGCCTACGGGCTCTGCGGTTTCAATATAATCTGTAATGATCGCTTGAAGAATTTTAAGCTTTCTTTCACTTAATTCCATAGTTGCCACCTCAATTATTAGCACTCACTTTCGCTGAGTGCTAATTATTATGACACTAAATTATCACGAAGGAGATCCTTTGTCAAGGGCTTTGCTGAAAATTAATCCAAGATCTCTCGAAATACGGAATTGGATAAATAAAGGCCCTTTGAAGTAAGTCTTAAGCGCCCTTCACGGGTTTGTATAAGTTCTTTTTTTTCAAACCCCCGGAGCTTCTGTTTCACCGTATCATCCACCGGAGTTTTGTATCGCTCCTCCAAATAATCCATATCGATTCCTTCCCTAAGACGCAGACCCAGCATTAATGATTCCTTCAACCGCTCCCGATCCGATAATAATTCTTCCCCTGCAAGAGGTTTTTCTTCTGCTTGAATCATCCGGTGATAACTGTCGAAATCTTCGGCATTGAAAAAACGACGGTTTCCTATACTGGAATGTGCTCCAAGACCAAGGCCGAGGTATTCTCGGTTTTCCCAATAGGTGCGATTATGCCGACACTGAAATCCGGGTTTTGCGAAATTTGAAATTTCGTAATGTTGATACCCCTTCTTTGGAAGAAATTTTCGAAGAAAGTCATACATATCCACTTCCAGGTCTTCATCCGGTTCGGGAAGTACCCCATGGTTAATTCTCCTGGCTAGCTCTGTTTCCTCATTGATGATCAGACCATAAGCAGAAATATGAGGAATATTAAGATTCACCACCCACTGCAAAGTATTTTGAAAGGTTTTCAGCCTCTGTCCTGGTAGACCGAACATTAAATCCCCATTGATGTTTTCATAGCCTATTTTTCGTGCATTTTCAAGACTTGCTAAAAAGTCCTCAGCACTGTGAATCCGTCCTATTGTTTTTAATAACTCACGATTCTCACTTTGCAGTCCCATACTGAGGCGATGGATCCCAAGATCATAGTAGCGGGCCATCTTATCATAGCTGAGAGTATCGGGATTTCCTTCAATGGAAATCTCTGGGTCTTCACTAAAAGGAAAAACCCTCCGTAACTGTTTCATGATTTTTGCAATCCCTTCCACGGGCACCATACTAGGAGTGCCTCCGCCGATAAACAAGGTATCTATCACATAGACTTTCCCAAGATGCCGATATAAATCGATTTCTTTACTCAGATCCTCCATGTATTCTTGGATATCATCCCTGCCGCAGTTCTGAAAAGAACGAAAATCGCAGTAGTGACATTTCTTTTTACAAAAAGGAATATGGATATATAGGCTGAGTTTTTTCATCTTTTCACTACCTTTCCCAAAAAAACTAGCAACATTGCGCTGCTAGCTTTTAGCCTTAACGGGCTTTAGTCTTTATATAGCTTTTCTCTGCTTTACTTGGTGCTTTTAAAATCCCGATTAATCATCCAGCTTTAATACGGACATAAAGGCTTTTTGGGGAACTTCCACATTACCCACTTGTCGCATTCGCTTCTTTCCTTCTTTTTGCTTCTCTAAAAGCTTTTTCTTACGGGAAATATCTCCTCCGTAACACTTAGAGGTTACGTCTTTACGAAGGGCCCGCACCGTCTCTCTGGCCACCACTTTTGTGCCGATGGAGGCTTGAATCGGTACCGCGAACTGATGTCGTGGAATTTCATCCTTCAGCTTCTCACACATGCCTCGACCTCGGGTCTCCGCCGTACTTCGGTGCACAATAAAGGATAGGGCGTCCACCTGCTCATGATTGATTAAAATATCCAGCTTCACAAGATTGGACTCCTGATAATTTTTAAACTCATAATCCAGAGATCCGTAGCCCCGGGTTTTGGACTTTAGAGCATCAAAAAAGTCATAGATTACTTCATTTAACGGAAGATGGTAGTTAATCACCACTCGGGTGTCTTCAATGTATTCCATGTCCAGCATTGTTCCTCGTCGGTTTTGACAGAGCTCCATTACCTGGCCCACATAATCATTGGGCACCATGATGCTGGCCTTTACAATGGGTTCTTCAATCATTCGAATTTCCTGAGGCTCCGGTAAGTTCGCCGGATTCTGGATCATTACCACTTCATCGTCGGTTTTAGTCACCCGGTAAATAACGCTTGGGGCTGTAGTAATTACGTCTAAGTCAAACTCCCGGATCAACCGCTCCTGGATGATCTCCATATGAAGGAGACCGAGGAAGCCACATCGAAATCCGAACCCTAGGGCCGCGGAGGTTTCCGCTTCAAAAACAAGGGAAGCATCGTTTACTTGTAATTTTTCAAGAGCATCCCGAACATTTTCATACTTTTCCCCTTCCGCAGGATAAATGCCACAATAGACCATAGGGGTTGATTTTTTATATCCTGGTAACGGATTTTCCGTTTCCCGTTGGGTTTCCGTAATGGTATCCCCCACCCGACAGTATCGAACATCTTTGATACTTGCAGTTACGTAGCCTACATCTCCCGCCTGAAGCTCCGGTAAGGCTACAGGGTTCGGAGAGAACACCCCCACTTCATTGACCTCGAAACTTTTTCCCGTGGCCATCATTTTGATATTCATGCCCTTTTTTATCTTTCCTTCATAAACTCGGACATAAGCAATTACCCCTTTATAATTGTCATAGAAAGAATCGAAAACCAAAGATTTTAACGGCTTCGTCTCATCATCCTTCGGGGGGGCAATTTTCGTGACAATCGCCTCTAGCACATCCTCAATATTGATTCCGTTTTTCGCCGAAATCAACGGGGCCTCACTGGCGTCAATCCCCAGAATCTCTTCAATTTCTTTTTTCACTTCTTCGATACGAGCTCCAGGAAGGTCGATTTTATTAATAACCGGAATGATTTCCAAGTCCTGGTCTAAGGCTAAATACACATTGGCCAAAGTCTGGGCTTCAATCCCCTGGGCGGCGTCCACTACTAAAATAGCCCCTTCACAAGCTGCAAGGCTTCTCGATACCTCATAGGTAAAGTCCACATGTCCCGGGGTATCAATCAAATTTAGGGAATACTCCAGGCCGTCATTGGCGGTATAGAGCAAGCGAATGGTCTGAAGCTTAATGGTAATGCCCCGCTCCCGTTCCAGTTCCATGTTATCCAATAATTGCTCCTGCATATCTCGCTCGGCAATTAGGCCGGTTTTTTCAATCAGTCGGTCCGCCAGGGTAGATTTACCATGGTCGATATGGGCGATAATAGAAAAATTACGTATACGATCTTGTCGAACACTTGCCATGATGATCCTCCTTTTATTCTTTAATCTTAAACGATTATAACATATTCTCACCGGGGTTTATAGTAATTTTCCCGTGTCTGTGAAAAGATTTCATGATTAATGGTTGCATTCCCATGACTTATTTGATAAAATCTATATGTTAACAGCCTGTAAGGGGGTGAAAGATTATGGCAAATATTAAATCAGCACAAAAAAGAATTAAAGTAATCCAAAAGAAAACAGCTCGTAACAAGTTAATCAAAGATGATCTAAAAAAGACCATCAAGGCTTTTGAAAGAGCTCTAGAAGGTAACGACATGGATACTGCAAAGGAAAAACTTCACTCAATTGAGAAAAAGTTTGACAAAGCAGCGTCAAAGGGTGTTTACCACAAAGCTAAAGCTTCTCGAAAAGTATCAAGATTAACAAAAAAGTTCAACCGTGCTGTATAATATTCCCCCCACAAAAAAACCGTGTCTCGGTTTCCTATAAAATAAGCATACCCACGGGTATGCTTTTTTATTTGGCTCTTTTACTTACAAAGATCCATTACAATTAGTTCTATTCCCAAAAGATCCTCAATCTGTCCACTTTTAATTTTCGCATCGATATCTGTGATGTAATTGATAAAACCAATCAGTTGCTTTCCCGAATAGTTTCGACTCTGCTTTAAACTTTTTGTAGCCACAAAGGGGTGGATGCCAATACGTTTTGCAATGACTTTAGAGGTGTAGCCTTTACCCGAGAGCTCTTTCACCTTTAAGACATTCTTCATCTGATTACTCAGAGTGGCAAGAATTTTCAGTACCGGCTCCCCTTGATAAATCAGTTCCTCCATCTGCTTCAGGGCTTCTCTTTTGTTTTTCTTCTCCACAGCATCCATGACCTTAAAAATATCATTTTCAAAGCTTTTGGAAGTAATTAGATCAATATCCTTTTGGGTGACCCGCCCTCTGTTTCTCGTATAATGAATCAATTTATTTACTTCATTTTCCACATCAAACAAAGTTTTGGTCCGGTTTCTTCCGAGATAGTCCATATTTGCTACAAAGTAATTCAATGTGCTTTTTTCCACCTCAATTTTTTCCTTGTTCATCTTACCTTTAATCCAACGGAGCAGTTCACTCTCCTGTAAGGGATCAAATTGAAAATATTCGCCCTGTTTCTTGATGGTTTTTACCAACTTCTTTCGGGCATCTACCTTGGAGGATAAAAAAATCACACAGACCGCCGGAGGCAAATTATGGATGACCTCCAGCACTCGTTCTTCCTCTTCTTTAGAAGTTCCCTTTTTCTGTGTTCCTAAAAACAGGGGATCCTTCACCACCACCAGCCTTTTTTCCGCCATAAAGGGAAGGGTTTCCACGGCATCTTGAAACTTTGCCAAATCAAAATCCTTATCATGAAAGATGGTCAGGTTAAGAGCCTTGAAATTCGGATCAATCAGTTTTTTTTCCAGGGTTTTGTATGCTAAATCGATCAGGTATTTCTCCCCTCCGGTAAATAAATATAAGGAGGCAATATTATCCTGCTGCAGGTGTTTTTTGAATTCTTTCCATATCATAATCGAAACCCCTCTTTTCTATATATAAGTATATGCTTACAATTATTATGTAATACCCAATCACCCAGCCAAAATGGAATGTTCCTATTTCCATAAAGGCGCCGGGGATTTTTTGAAGAAATCTTACTAAAGCAATTTGATAGGTCAGCAATCCGTTAGTAAAAACATTTACCGCCATTCCTAAGGGCTCTATGATAAGCCCTAGAAAAACCCCTGTAATCCCAAGGCTTAATAGCATTCCCATGGTAGGCATTAAAAGAAGATTGGCTCCGATGGAGATGATTGATATCTGACCGAAATAGTAGGCCATTAAGGGCAATGTTCCCAATTGGGCCGCCAAAGTTACCGCTACTAAACTTCTTAGAAGCTTAGGCAAAAAACTCAGTCCTTTATCGAACTTCGAATACAAAAGAAGGATACTTGCGGTGGCAGTAAAGGACAGTTGAAAGGAAACGGTAAACAGGGCCAGAGGGTTAACGAATAATGAAATGATCCCTACTACAGCCAAGGCATGCAACCCATCGTAGGGACGGTGTTGATAAAATGCCAGGATATAAAGCCCATACATCATCCCGGCACGGACCATGGAAATGGGAAAGGCGATTAAATACCCATAAAGAAATAAAATTCCAAGGATCATCCATAAATAAAGCTGTTTACCAATCCCCAATGCCCTGAAAAACAGAGTGAAGACAATCACTAAAATACCCACATGAAGACCCGATACTGCGATAATATGGGCAGTTCCGGTTTGGGCAAAGGCCTCCCGTAAATCCTCTTCTAGAAACCCTTGATTCCCCAAAAGGACACTTTTCATCAACTGGTTTTGGGGTTCCTGCAAGGAGTGATCCATAAAGTTCAAGGCCCTTCGTCGGTTCTCCGGAAAAAATCCCTGGTGATAAAAACCATCCTTTGAAAGCAGCTCTACCTGGGACGGCGAGGCCTGTAGCCGATTATGAATTCCTCGACTTTTTAAGTACAGATCATAGGAACTGTCCGGCGGTCTAGCGGAAGAAACCGCCTCCACCACCGGGCTGTGAATTTGTATTCGATCCCCACTGTTATACCCATGATCGATACCGTAAATTCTTAGGGTCTGCCTTTCCCGAAAAGATACTTCCTCCCCATTGATGATCAACAATGGACTGAAGACTTCATAGTCCGTAGCAAAGTCTCTTTCCCTTACCCTTTCCACATAGGCCTCTAAGGCTATTGAGTCCTGCTCTGTAAAAAAGGCCAGCGGATCTTTTTCAAC
Organism: Isachenkonia alkalipeptolytica; assembly: GCF_009910325.1. NCBI lineage: Bacteria > Bacillati > Bacillota > Clostridia > Eubacteriales > Clostridiaceae > Isachenkonia > Isachenkonia alkalipeptolytica. The sequence goes on along the minus strand of NZ_SUMG01000004.1, from coordinate 192,723 downwards.
ATGATGGCTATACAGTTGATGACCGATTAACAGAAATGACAGGGCGATCAGCAGGAAAAAGCTCTTGCTTATAAGCTTTCTCCCGAAATCTACGCCCGTAAATGTTGCAACTGTAATTACGACGACCACAACGAAGCAAGTTATTGCCATAGCGCCTATAATCATCTCATGTTTTTCCAAACCGTAATGATTACCAATCATCCCTGCCATCAGAGCGAAAAACAGAGGAATAAACAATCTTTTAACTTCCAAACCATCCCTATTCTTCATGTTTTTTTATAGTTCCCAAAACCGAAGGTTTCCTTCCGGTACAAGAACCATAGTACCTTCCTTTCAATTTATTTGTATCGCTCAAATAAAAAGGTTCCGGTAAATACAGTGAGAGGCACCGTCATAATCAGCCCGATACTTCCGGCGAGGGCTCGAACAATCTCCGTTGCAATAATATCTAAGTTGATAATCTCCGTAATGGAGGGTTCATAGGCCGTGAATAGAATCAATAAGGGAATAGCACTTCCGGTATAGGCTAAAATCAAGGTATTTGCCATAGTCCCCATGATATCCCTTCCCACATTAAAGCCGGCCCGCATCAAATCCTTTCTTGCAATTTCCGGGTTGGCATTTTTTACTTCCTGCAAGGAAGATGCAATGGACATTCCCACGTCCATCACCGCTCCCAGGGACCCGATAATAATTCCGGCGAACAGGAGGCCTCGCACATTAAATTCCACATCTTGGGGAATATATAAAAGCATTAGAGCTTCCTCCGAAGAAAACCCCGTTAACTGAGCGCTGGAACCAATCCAAAGAGTGATGATTCCTGCGATAAACACTCCACCGAGAATCCCCACAATAGCAGAGATGCTTTTAATATTAAATCCTGAAATGATAAAAATCGTAATCAAGGTAACCACCACGGAGATCAGCACCGCCAACAAAATCGGGCTGTATCCTTGAAGAATTCCGGGAATCAAAAGTTTTATGATTAAAAACAGGGTAAGCCCGATGGTAATAACAGACTTTAGTCCTTTAACCCTTCCGATAACTAAAAGAAGTATGAGAAATATCCCAATGATCAGGTAAAGGTAGGTATCCCGAACATATTCTTTAATATGAACTTCCTGAACCTCTTCCGGAGTCCCTTCGATGCCTACCATCACACGATCCCCTGCTTCCACTTCCATATCATATACAGGATTCCCCATCAAAATGTTATCCACTTCAAAAACTTCCCCTTCTAAGTCTCCCGAAGTGATCTCCAGGGTTACTTCCTGAATATAAGTGCCGGCACCAAACTCCTCATCCCTGGCGGGATTAACCTCAGCCTCCCGGATTACCGCCCGGGCATCCGTGGGTTCCCCAACCTCTTCCTGAACCTCAGGAAAATCTTCCACCGGTGCTGCTGCCATCGGTTCCTGGGATTTTGACAAGTCTTCAGCCCCTAAGGCGAAGGAAGTGGTTAAGATAGTAAACAATAGAGTCCATACCATTATCTTTTTAATCATAATTTCCTCCTTGTATTGTGATCAGTTCTTATTTCTCTATGTTCGAATGCTTGCCCTTCGGCTTTCGTTGTGATTTTCTTCGGGACCTTAACTCCCGAAGTTCTTCCTCAATAAGAGGATGAGAAGGCATTAATTGCTTCGCTTTATACAGATGCCACTGGGCAAGTTCCAAATCACTCTTCTCCATACGAATGAGTCCTAAAAGGTAATGATAAGAGGACATTCCCGGTTCCTCCTTAATCATAATTTCCCCGTATTTTAAGGCCTGATCGTAATCTTTCAGCTCATAAAAATAAGTTCCTACTAATCGAAGAAGGTGATAAAGATCCTTGGGGTCCTCTCTGATAATTTTTTCATAGGTCTTTACCGCTTTTTCAAACTCTTTCAAATGCACGTAGCTTTCCCCTAAATCACTGAGTAATTCAATCCTTAAGGTTTTATCTCCTTTGTTTGTTTTTTTCAGTCCTCTTTTGAAGAATCGAATGGCTTCTAAATCCCGCTCCAAATCCGATAACAGCTCTCCTTTGGTTTTATACAATAAAGGGTCGGTGATTCCTTCTCTTTCAGCATCTCCTAGGATTTCCAATGCTCGATCATAATCATCCAGCGTGGCTAAAATTACCGCTTGATTGCAAACAACAAAAACGTTTTTCGGATATTTTTTCAATGCGAATTTTCCGATTTTATAAGCCTTTTCTTCCATTCCGTGGATCATATAGAATGCACAGAGGTTTAAATAGGGTTCTTCGGACTTAATATTCAGATAAAGAGGTTTTTTTATGGCTTTTTCCGCTTTTTTAACCTCTCCCTGTTCTTCGTAATAAAGAGCTATTTCTTCATAAAGGCCGTAACGGCGATACTTTTTCAAAAATTCCGGATGATGTTTTAAAATCAGATTCAAACCCACATAAGCTTCCATGACCCGATTCCGGTCAAAATGGTTGCGAATCTCCCGGTAAAAAACTTTCCATTTATCCACGGAAGTCTCGGCAGAATCAAGCTCATATTTTTGGTGCCATTTTATGATTAACTTACGGATTTCCATGGGCTTTTGGGGATAAAATACCTCTTCAGCAACCTTTTCCTTCGTAAAAATTTCTTTGATTTCCCGGTATAGTGTTTCTCCTTTTTCACCTTCTTCAAATCGGATCTGCAACCAGTATCCCGGTACCCCTTTATGGGAATGTTGTAACTTAATCAAGAAAACCCCTTCCCTTTGACGAGGTTTCGTACCTTCTATCTCTTTCTGTCCCGGGGTTTCATGCAAATATTTATCAATGAAATCGGCCCTTCGCTTTTTATTCAAAAAAAATCCCTGTATTTTCAAATTTCGTACTCCTCTCACATCAAACATCACGATACTTCTTGTATCCTCTTGCGGTAAGTTTAATATTTTTCTCACTGTCTGTATTTTTTAGTGAAAATCCTGTTTTTCCCTATATTTTAAGGTTTTATGCTATAATACTTTTATAGAAGTCGAACTGTCCTTTAACACTTTGATAACTTACTTTTCACCCTGTTGAATACCCTGTTATATTCCAAAGAAAGGAATGATCCTATGGGTCTGCAAAAAACCCGCGCCAAAATTTTCCAAAGCCCGATTTTCTTCTTCTTATTTCTGCTATTAATCATAACGTCTTTTTTATTTTTTTTCAATGTTTTCTCCGGGGAAGATGCATCCCTTTTACGGGTCCATTATATTGACGTAGACCAGGGAGACAGCATTTTAATACAAACCCCCGGCAATCAAAATATCCTGATTGACGGAGGCGAGAGAAATCAAGGGGAATACGTAAAGGGTTATTTGCAAAACCAGGGAGTGAAGCATCTACATATGGTTGTGGGAACCCATCCTCATTCTGATCACATCGGTGGTCTTGGAATTATTTTAGAACATTTTCCTGCGGATATGATCCTTCTTCCGCCCGTATCCCACACCACCCAAACTTTTGAAGACCTTCTTCATACCATCGAAGAGAAAAACGTCCCCCTGATTCCTGTCCCATCCCCTGAGGCCTATACCTTTGAAGAAAACCTTACCTTGGAATTTTTAGGGCCTCACCTGGATTTTCAGGATCACTTAAATAATTGGAGCGTTGTGTTAAAAATGACCTACAAAAATCACGGTTTTCTTTTCACCGGGGATATTGAATCTGCTGCAGAATCTGCATTGCTTCAGGGCTACCCTCTTGAAACACTTTCTGCGGATGTCCTAAAAGTTCCTCATCACGGTAGCAGCACATCCAGCACTGCCCCTTTTTTAGAAGCCGTTGCCCCAAGGGTGTCCATCATCTCCTGTGGCAAAGAAAATCCTTATGGGCATCCCCATAAGGAAACGATAGAACGCCTGCTTTATTTTTCTTCCGACCTGTACCGCACTGATATCCATGGCACCATTCTACTAAAAAGCAACGGGGTGGAGCTCTGGTCTCCCACCGCGCCCTTTATCCCTGAAAATATCGGGAAATAACCCGGAAACGAACCCCATGTAAAACAGGAGCACTAACGTAAATACTCTTTAAAAACCTTATCGGTCCAATTTTTCCCTAAGTAACGCTTTGTTACGACATAGCCATAGTCCTTTGTGTAAAACTTATCCTTAAAATGACTCTTCCACAGACAAAATTCTTCGCTCTCCTCGGGAAGGCAGTTATAATTTTTCATCAGCCCTTGGTACCATTGTTTAAAAAGTACTATAATATCTTCAAATCCCGCTTCTACATATTCGGTATTCACCATGCCGTTGTAAGTGTTTTCGATCAATTCATCCACTAAGAAATGCTGGGGCTTGACGATTTTATACAGTCTTTCCTCTGCCAATTTTTCATCTAAAGCTAAAAGTTCTTCAATACCCGGTATATTCCCGGTTCCCTCCAAATCATGATAAGCATAATTAACGGTTACCACCGCCCGTTTGGGAACGTAGATACACTGATAAATAAATATCGGATAACACCGATTCCTCGGATAACAAATGCCGTATTCATATCCATAGATATTCAGTCCCTTGAGTTTTAAGGTAGAGAACTTTTCGATATGCTTCCCTTTAAAAACCTTCACTTCTCCTTTGGAAAACAGCCGACTTTTCTTTTCTACTTGTTTAGGGATCGCCTCTTCCGATAAAAAGTCTAATTCTTTTAAGCGATGAGCCATAGGGCTCTGTATTTTTGGAATCACAATGATTCTCCTCTCTATGATCTTCCTACTATAATCATGTAAATTTTAAATAAGTAAAAGTTCCATACTTTTACTTCAAGGGGTTTCCTGTTTGTTGAAAATTTTATTGCCCTTATCAATTAAATATTTAAGGTTCCTCCTTTAAGGGTATATACCCTTAAAGGAGGAATTAGCATGAGTAAAGTATCTTCCATTAATAAAAGACATATCCATAATCTCTATGTACATCGTCAAACCGTAGTAAGTGGTGCTTCTACCGTGGATGGGGTGTCTCCGGTTCGAAAGACTGAAAACAATCCTTTTTACTCCGACGGGAATTATCTTTATTATTCCGATACCTTCTACGACCATCTCCATCGATTTGAAGAAGCCTATACCAATTATTATACCCAAAGCAACCGTCTTTCTAAACTCTCTAAAATTCTTAGAAATATAAGCACCGAAAAAAAAATGCATCTCGATAATCTGATAAAAGTCCTTGAACTCCTTAGCCGAGAATATAACCAGACCATGATAAACCTTCGAACCGCTGAAGAAGAAAGCAACATCCTGCTTTCCCCTGAAATTATCCGGTTTCTTCTGCAGGAACAGCATTTCCTTGGGTTTCTGGGAATCACCCTGGAAGATGATTACACCTGCAGATTTTCTCCCTGGATTTTTCGTTCGAATTATTTTTACCATCCTGAGAAACTTCGATTTCTGATAACCCATAAGGCAAATCTGTTACAAAAATTGACCGACCTATTCAAAACCGTTACACTGGATCTCAAAAACCTCTCAGGATACCAAACTTTCGATCTCGACAGGGAACACGGAGTTTTGCTGGACCAGCGAACCTAGCCAATAATCCTTCGCCCGGCAAAACTTATAAACACTGCATTATAGCAAAAAACCTTTAAACACTCCTCTGGGGTATATGTCTAAAGGTTTTATTTTTGAATTATTGAATGATGCTTTGGTGCGGGGGATGGGGTTCGAACCCACACACGATTAACGCACATGTCCCTCAAACATGCCTGTCTGCCTATTCCAGCACCCCCGCTTTTCAAACACTATCCTATTATAAAATGAAATGAGCTCCTTGTCAACAACCAGCTGCAAGTTCTGCGGAAGATTTACTCCGTTTCAACAAACCAGTTTTCAAGATTTGCAAAAATATGGCTTGCTCTGGGAGCTAATTCACCATGAAGAGCCTCCCCAGAAATATAAGTATCTTTTAAAAAGTATAGGCTGATGATCGGTTGTTCTTCCTTTAGAGCTTTTTGCAGCTCCTCGAACTGTGCTTTTTTCTCTTCCTGATCCGGAGCTCTAAAAGCCTCCTCAAGAATTTCATCAACTTCTTCATTTTTGTAGTTCATAAAATTTGTCCGTCCTGCAAAATCCGAGTGAAAAGCAAAGGACAGATCCGGTAAATATCCCAGGTCCCAGGAACCAAAATACAGGTCAAAATCCCCTTCATCCAAACGCTGCTCAATACCGGCTGAATCTTCGGCGACCAAGGTTATTTCAAAGCCCAATTGTCCCATTTGTTCTTTAAGAATTTCCGCCGCCATTACTCTCGGTGGGTGGTTTTCCTTCACTAGGATTTCAAGAGTAATACTGTCTCCGTTATTATCGACCCAAAGATTCTCATCACTTTTTTCATAACCATGATCCTCCATGATCCCTTGAAATTCCTCATTTTCAAAGGCTTCTTCCGTAGAAGAGTCCTCACTGTAAAGCCAATGTTCAGGATGAATAGGAGTGGTGGCTTCCGTGGCAAATCCAAAGTAAATCTCCTCTATCAACTGTTCCCGGTTAATTACCTGGTTAAGGATCCCTCGCAACTCCGCACTTTGAGATATTACCGTATCCTGTTGGTAGTTAAAGGCGAGGTACTCCAAATGATTGGTTGAAAATCCATGTACCTGTTCTTCTTCTACATTGTCATGACTTTCTGGATTTAAGTACGTACTTCGGAAAAGATCCAACTCATCCTCTTCAAACAGTCGTTTTCTCTCTTCGTAGTCCCCTTCCACAAGAACATGCACTTCTTCAATATATGGATCTTTACGATTATGTTCATCATACTTCTTCAAGGTAAAACCTTCCGAGTCCCGGTCATCGAGCATATAGGCACCGGTACCGATCCATGGAAAGTCCTCTCCCTGTAATAATTCCGGATTTTCTTCCAGCAAGTGTTTTGGCAGGACCGGAAAAGTTAAGGCTTCCATAGCATTGCTAAAGGGTCTGGTAAAGCTGATTTTAATCTTTCCATCCTCCAGTTCTCTGATAAAGGAAATATGCTTGATACTGTTTTGGTATATCCGATGATTGATCATTTCCTCCGGTGCATTTTTAATGATGTCCACGGTAAAGATAATATCCTCCGCCCTTAAGGGTTCACCGTCATGCCAGGTTACATCGGAGTGAAGCTCTATTTCCACCACCTGACCATCCTCGGAAAAATTCCAGTCCTTGGCGATTTCACCGATAACTGACTGATCCTCATCGAAGGTTACCAGACTCTCAAAAATCAGTTGCTGAATATGATACAGCTCTTCGGGATTCTGATAAATCGGATTCCCGTGAGCTACCTCTGGTACCGCCAGTCGTAAAGTTCCTCCGTAATCTGCTTCCACTTCCCCCGTTTCTTCCTGTTCCGTTGCTTCCTCTTCTGACTCTTCCTCCGGTGCTTCCTCATCGCATGCCGTCAGAAATGTGATCAGTAGTAGTGTCATAAAAATCATTGTCAGTTTTTTTTTCAATTCTTCTCCCCCTTATTCTTTACCCCAATTTTCTATGTTCTGATAGATCGGAATTCCGTTTATATTCTTTTATTGATGCTTCAGTCGATCCATTTCATTTTTAATCTGCACTTGTAAGTACTTCGGATCTCCGGTGTTATCCAAAACCACATCCGCATACTTGATTTTTTCCTCCGTGGACATTTGTGCCTCGATTCTTTTTCTCGCATCGGATTCGCTTATTCCGTCTCTGGCCATTAAGCGTGCTATCTGCTCTTTTTCCGGAAGAGCAACCACCCATACCTCATCCACCCATCGGTGAAGGTTCATTTCAATCAACAGTGCCCCATCAATAGCTACACAGTGGAGATTTTTGTTTTCTCCCGCTACAGTTCTTAAGGCTTTCAGACGGTCCTTGATCCGACTTCGAATGGCGGGATGGGTTATTTCATTGAGCTTTTTTAGAGCATCCTCATTATTAAAAACCTGTTCTCCCAGTTTTTTCCGACGAAGTTTCCCCTCCCCGTCCAGAACCTCATTTCCGAAGGCCTCTTCAATTGTTTTCAGTACCCGGCGATCCTCCACCACTTCCCGGGCAATCACATCCCCGTCAATAACGGTACAACCCAGTTCCTGAAGAAATTTAGATGCCGTGCTTTTCCCCGTGGCAATACTGCCGGTTAATCCTATGGTTTTGAACATTTCATCACCTGTTTTCTATTTTAGGTCGTACCAGCTTTTCCCTTGGGACATATCGATCTTTAAATGCACTTTTAATTCCATGGCTTCTTCCATGGAACTGCGTATGATCTCTTTTACCTGATCGACTTCCTTTTCTGGTGCTTCAACAATCAGCTCATCATGAACCTGAAGCAGCAGGTTCGCTTCCATGTTCTGTTCTTCCAGCTTTTTGTATACCTGTATCATTGCAATTTTAATAATATCTGCGGCGCTCCCCTGTATCGGTGTATTCATGGCTGTACGTTCCGCAAAGGAGCGAAGATTAAAATTCCTTGCGTGAATATCCGGCAAGTACCGGCGGCGATTCAGTAAAGTGGTAACATAACCCTTTTCCTTTGCAAAGGCCACCGTACTGTCCATATAGCTTTTTACCTTAGGGTATTTCTTAAAATAATTATCAATATACTTCTGCGCTTTTTTTCTGGAGATTCCCAGGTTTTCCGACAAGCCGTAATCACTGATCCCGTAGACAATTCCGAAATTTACCGCCTTAGCGTTGCTTCGCATCTGAGAGGTGACTTCATTAAAATCCACATCGAAGATTTCCGCCGCCGTACGGGTATGGATATCCTCGTCCCGCAAAAAGGCGTTAATCAGGTTTTCATCCCCGGACATATGGGCCAGTACCCGAAGTTCGATTTGAGAGTAGTCCGCAGCAATAAAGGAAGCGCCCTCCTTGGCCACAAAAACTTTCCGAAGTTGTCTTCCCATTTCCAAACGGATGGGGATGTTTTGAAGGTTTGGCTCTGTACTGGAAATCCTTCCTGTGGAGGCCACGGTTTGCATAAAGTGGGAATGGATCCGCTTTGTACTGGGATTAATGATTTTTAATAATCCGTCGATATAGGTGTTTTTCAGCTTCGTGATCTGACGGTATTCTAAAATTTTCTCAATAATTTCATGTTTATCCTTAAGTTTTTCCAACACTTCCACATTGGTGGAATAGCCGGTTTTCGTCTTTTTGATCGGGGGCAGGTCCAGCTTATCAAACAAAATATTTCCCAGTTGTTTGGGAGAGTTGATGTTAAAAGACTCCCCTGCTAAATTATAAATGGTTTTTGTTAACTTGTCTATCTTTTCTTCATACTTCTCCTGCAGTTCCAACAGCAGTTCCCGATCCGCCAGGATCCCTTGATATTCCATACCTGCCAGCACTTCAATCAACGGCACTTCCACCGTTTCCTGAAGCTCCTTAAGGTCATATTCCTCTATTTTTTCTTCCATTAATTCCTTAAGTGAAAACAGATACTGCACTCGGTCGGTTAAATAGGAGACAAACTCCGATTCCTCTAAGTCTGTAAAAGAAACTTGTTTTTTGCCCTTACCTAAAAAGGTTTCTTTGCTTTTAATATTGGCCCCCGTGTATTCCAAAACCAGATCTTCCAGATCATATCCGGATTTGTTGGGATTTATTAAGTATTCGGCAATCATTGTGTCAAAGACCACATAGTTTAGGTTAATGCTATGATTCTTCAAATGAAGGATTTCCTTTTTCATATTGTGAGCGACAAACCCTACATCCTCCTTGTTTGTAAGATCCCTAAACCATTGCCAGAAAGCTTCTTTCAGCTCTGAATCCAAGGCCTGCAAATCTATAACATATAGTTTGTTCTCCTTAGTTACCATGCTCAGGGCTAAAATGTCATCCTTGGTTAAAGCTTCTCCCTTTGTAAAGGAGAAAATCCCCAACTCCTTCGAGGTTTTCAAGTACTCATTGATCCCCTTTTGTAACTGCTTAAAATTCTTGTCCTCCTTCACCTGAAGAACCCAGAGGTCCCGGGAGGTATTCGAGACTTCTTTCAAGGCCTTGATCCCGTCCTCTTCCCCGGCAGAGTCCTCATCTTCACGGATTTTTTTCATCAAACTGTGAAACTCGTAGTCCTTAAAGGCTGCTACTGCCTCTTCCCGATGAATTTTTCTTCTTTTCAGCTTAGAAAAGTCAATATCCATCGGCATGGTTCGAACGATGGTAGCCAGGCGCTTACTGAGCACCGCTTTTTCCTGGTTTTTTTCCACTTTTTCCCGCAGTTTCTCCCCGGATATTTGATCCATATTCGCGATGAGGTTCTCCACGGATCCGAATTCCTGTAGCAGTTTTAGAGCGGTTTTTTCTCCTACCCCGGGGATCCCCGGGATATTATCGGAACTGTCCCCCATAAGCCCCTTCAAATCTATAAAGGTTTTGGGACTAACCCCGGTTTCCTCCTTTACTTTGTCGGCGTCGTAAATTTCTATGTTGGATATTCCCCGTTTGGTAAAGACAATTTTCGTTGTCTGTGATGCCAGTTGCAGAGCATCCTTATCCCCGGTAACCACTAAGGTTTCAATCCCCTGTTCCTCTCCCTGGGTTACCACGGTACCGATGATATCGTCAGCTTCAAAGCCTTCAATTTCTATGCGGTACACATTCAGTGCATCCAAAATGTCTTTTAAGGGTTCAATTTGCTGTCGTAACTCCGGCGGCATTTTTTTTCGCCCCGCCTTATAATCCTTATACTCCTTATGACGGAATGTGGGTTTTTTCAGGTCAAAGGCAACCGCCAAGTAGCTTGGATCGTGTTCTTCCAACATCCGAAAAGTCATGGTTAAAAAACCGTAAATGGCATTGGTGTGTCTACCATCCTTGGTTTTTAAAGGGGGCAGTGCATAGAACGCTCGATTTAACAGACTGTTTCCATCAATGATGATCATTTTTTTATTTTCATTGTCCACCGGACTCTGGTTTGTATCCTTGCTCAAATCTCCTCGCCTCTCTCTCGTCTATTATATTTTATCTCTCATAATCCCTTGGTCGATTTCTTGAAATTCAATTCTATAGATCACTTTTTTCGATCCTTTCGAAGAACCCCTATTACGCTTATTACCCCGATTCCCAGTAATATCACGATCCATTTCCCGTATTCCATCCCAAAGGTGTCCCTTCCAAAGGTTTCGGAAGTATCCCCATCTCTTTCTTCCGGTTCTACCGTTTCCTCCATTGCCGCCGGGGGTTCTTCCTCCACCGCTTCCTCAGGAGCTGCCTCCTCTGGAGAAATACTTTCTTCCTCGTCCATCGAGGTAATCCCTGCGTCGTCGTCAGCACTTTCCATCACTGTCATCTCATCCTCTCTCGGAGCCGGAAACCGGTCTGTCGTAAGAATTACTGCAGAGGTAATTATCAATACCATTACTGCGGCCAAAGAAATTTTTTTCATCCAGGGCAACTGTTTTATAAACCATTTCTTATGATTTCTTCCTGAACTTTCCTCCAAGTATTGATCAACGTCCTCCCGCGGGTTGTTCTCCTCTTCCTGCTCCAAGGTAGCCATGATACTTTTGCTCAGGCCTTCCGGTGCCTTCAAGTCTTTTAATTCCTGAAGACTACCCACCATTTTCTCAGTGTTTTCCAGGGCTCTGTCACAGTGGCTGCAATGGTCTTTATGAGCTAGAAAGGCGGTTTTTTCATCATCATTTAATTTTTCATCAATATATAAGGATATACTGTTTTCGAATTCTTTACAGTTCATGGTTCCTCCTCCTTTCTAGTCGTTCTGTAGAAGGTCGCTTAAATTATTTCGTAATTGCTTTCTTCCTCTATTTAATCGGGACTTTACGGTTCCCTGGGAAATATCCAGTACTTCTGCAATTTTTTCGTAGGACAGCCCTTCAATATCCCGTAAAACAATAACTCCCTGATACTCTACGGGAAGTTCCAAGATTCCTTTTTCCACTTCCCCCTTGACAAATTGATACTCCAGTAGTTCCTCCGGACCATCCCCTGTATCTTTCAAGGGGATTTCATACCCTTCACTTTCGGAACTGTTTTTCGTCTCCATAGGGACTTCCTCCCGTCTTTTCCTTTTTCGTAGTATATCCAGACAGGTGTTGTGCACAATTCGATACATCCAAGTGGAAAAGCTGCTTTGGAGTTTAAATTTATTCAGGGATTTGTACATCTTAATAAAGGATTCTTGGGTTGCATCCTTAGCATCTTCGGCATTTCCAAGCATTCCATAGGCCGTTCGATAGGCCTGATCCTGATAGCGGAGGATCAATTTTTCAAAACTATTCATATCTCCTTGCTGGGACTGTTTGATAAGTCTGGCCTCTTCAATGTTCAATGGCAACTCCTTTCCGAAGATCTATACTATTTAGACTTCATTTTGATTGAATTTGTTCCCGTGCTCTCTGATCTATATTATCACAAATTTCCCCTCCGTAGAAATGAGAATTTATTTGACATTGCCCCGGGATCATGTTATCATTTTTTTAGATTTCAGCCGCGGTGGCGGAATAGGCAGACGCAGCAGACTCAAAATCTGCCGATGTTATCATCGTAAGGGTTCAAGTCCCTTCCGCGGCACCATAAAATATCTATAGTTTTTTTGTTTTACAACCTCCTAGAACTTAACTAGAGGTTTTTTTTCATTATTCCTGTTTTAAAGGGAAAATCCCGGTTATATAATATACATTTGAAGCTTGTGGCTTTCATTACATCCTGCTATTAAAACACAATATACAACTTAATTAGTTTGCTTAAACTTTGTGATGCAAGATATTTTAAAATCCAAGCTATCGGAAAATGAGGTGACGTTTTGCGAGAAGAAGTTCGTTATAAAGCCTCCCGAAAAGCCTCTTACTTAGGTTTAATGGGAAATATTTTACTAACCTTTCTAAAAGGATTCATCGGATACATCGCCGGCAGTGCAGCCTTAATGGCGGATGCGGTACACTCTGCCTCGGATTTCATCGGAACCCTTATTGTTATTAAAGGAGTGAAAATAGCCCATTTACCTCCGGACCAGTCCCATCCCTACGGCCATCATAAGGCAGAATCCATTGTCTCGAAAATCATTGCAATTATTTTAATGATCACCGCAGTATTCATCGGATATGAAGCTTTTCAAATACTGCTGGCTGATGAAATCGGCATCCCCGGTGTTTCAGCTATTGTTGTGGCCCTGATATCCATCGGAATCAAAGAAGGACTCTACCAGTATACCATCCGTGTAGGCCGCAAGTATCGAAACGCTGCGTTGATTGCCGATGCTTGGCATCAACGTTCCGATGCCATTTCTTCCATTGCAGCGCTGATTGGAATTACGGGAGCGGTTTTGGGATTTCCTTTTATGGATCCTTTAGCCGGAATCGTTGTGGCTATGTTGATACTAAAAACCGCCATTTCGATTTATATCGACGCTATTCATGATTTGATGGACTCTGCTCCTCCTCCGGAAGTATTAAATAATATTACCGAAGCGGCTAAGACCGATGAAGGAGTGCTGGCTGTTTCCGAAGTAAAGGTACGCCGTTATGGTTCCATGCTTTTAGTGGATATGAAGATCAATGTATCTCCCCATATTTCCGTAGAACAGGGACATGCCATCTCTGCCCGAACCAAGCAGAATATTCTTTCCCATAATGAGGAAGTCAAGGATGTTTTGATTCATGTAAACCCCCATTACGAATAATCCTTTGACTATTTTGATTTCCATAAAAAGGCCGGGAACCTCCCCTCTGGGGATCCCGGCCTTTTTATATGTTTAATTCTTACCGAATTATAAATAAAACCCTCGATAAGCAAGATAGGTCATGTATAAATCCACTTTACTGATGATCTCCATGGGAGCATGCATACTAAGTACGGGAACGCCACAGTCTACTACCTCTGTATTATAATTCCCGATAATGTAGGCAATGGTTCCGCCTCCTCCTTGATCCACTTTCCCAAGCTCCCCCATCTGCCAATGAATATCATGGTTGTTGAAGGTACTTCGAAGTTGTGCTAAGAATTCATGGTTGGCATCATTGCAGCCTCCTTTTCCTCGAGAACCGGTGTACTTACTGATATTCACCCCTCTTCCCATGTAACAGGAGTTTTTCGGATCCAACACCTCCGGGAAATTCGGATCAAAGGCGGACATTACATCCCCGGACAAAGCTTTGGAGTTATTCAAGGCTCGGCGAACACTAAGTCTGGTGCTACCTTCTTGAAGGGCTAACATTTCATCCAGACTGTTTTCAAAAAACTTCGATTCCATCCCCACATTGCTTATGCTTCCAACCTCTTCTTTATCCACAAATACAGCCATGGCAGTTTTTCTCGGAGTGTCAAGATCCACAATCGCCTTAAGTTCCCCAAAGGCACAGACCCGATCATCATGACCATAGGCGGCAATCATGCTTTGATCCAGTCCAACATCCCTGGCTTTTCCCGCAGGAACCAGCTGGATCTCTGCAAAGGCAAAGTCCTCCTCCGTGATATCGTATTGCTCTTTTAGCAGTTGTAGCAAGTGTGCCTTCACCGCTTCTTTTTCTTCCCCTTCTTTGCTGGCCTGATTACCCAAAAGAACATTTAACCCTTCACCGGTTATGCCTTCAGACATTTTTTTATTCATCTGATCCTTGGATAAATGAGGCAACAGGTCAGAAATCATCAAAATAGGATCCGAAGGGTCCTCACCGATTGTGATTTCCAAAAGTTCACCGTTTTCCTTTGTGATTACCCCGTGCATTGCTAAGGGCATGGTAACCCATTGGTATTTTTTTACACCGCCGTAATAATGAGTTTTGGCCAAGACCAATTCCTTGTCCTCGTAAAAGGGAAAGGGTTTCAAGTCCAGTCTCGGACTGTCCACATGGGTGCCGATAATATTCACTCCGGATTCCATGGCTTCTTTTCCGATGACTGCTAAGATAACCGCTTTCTCTTTATTCATAAAGTATACCTTATCCCCGGGAAGCAAAGCCTTTTTATCCTTTAGGGTTTCCTCAAAGGAAACAAAGCCCCGGGACTTTGCCTGTCGGATGATCTCTTTTACACATTTTCGTTCGGTTTTACTGGCGTCAATAAAACTTTTGTAGGACTCTCCGAAATCCTGTGCTTCTTTAAGTTTTTCATCGTCTAAAGCCTTCCATAAACTTTCCTGCTTGAAGAATAAGTCTTTTTTCATAAGTCCTCCCTTTGGATCGGTTATTGATCCCGTTGATTTTTCAAGGCAAATATGGCTGCCTGGGTCCGGTCATTTACATGGATTTTCTTGAAGATATTGGACACATGATTTTTTACGGTTTTTTCACTGATGAACAGGGTGTTGGCGATTTCCCGATTGTTCATTCCTTGGGAAATCAGTTTCAGAACTTCCTTTTCCCTTCGGGTCAGTTTTTTCAGAGCTTCTAAATCCTGATTTACTTCCGGCTTATCTTTCTTATGAGTTTTTACCAGTTCGCCGGCGATGCTCGGATGGACGTAGGAACCCCCTTTGTTTACATCCCGGATGCCTCGGATTAAGCTGTCACTTTCCGCATCTTTTAAAATGTAACCCTCCGCCCCAAGATTAATGGTCTCAATCAGATATTCCCGTTCCTCGTGAAAAGTTAGCATGATCACTTTTTGCCGGTCTTCCATGGCTTTAATTTGTCGTAAGGTTTCGATACCGTTTAGTCCGGGCATATTAATATCCAGCAAAACAATGTCCGGTTTCATCTCCTTTAATATCTCTAAGGCTTCTTCTCCGTTTCCGGCTTCGCCCACAACCTGGAAATCCTCTTCTAATTCCAGAATTTTTTTAATCCCTTGACGTACCAGTAAATGATCATCCACAAGTAGTATTTTGATCATGTTTCCACATCCTTTCCTATCGCTCATTATATTTCTCCATCCTTAAACGTCATTCGGTATAACGCATTGGACCTTTGTTCCCATAGCTTCCTTGCTTTCAAAGGTGATTCTTCCGTTTAATAGCTTTACTCTTTCCTTAATACTTTGTAATCCCAATCCGTTCATGTGAGTGTTCGGACTTTCTTTTATTCCCCGAGGGTCTTCAAATTCTTCTTCCATGTTGAACCCTTTGCCGTTGTCTTGAACCCTTAAATGGATGGAATTTTTAGTGATGTCTAAGCTTACTTCCACAAAGGTGGCTTCGGAATGTTTTCGCACATTGTTTAAGAGTTCCTGAGTAATTCGAAAGACGAAAAGGTTTCGTACAGAATCTTCAATACCTTGATTCGAATCAACCACAAACTCCGCTTGTATTCCCGACTCCTCTTGAAAAACCTCTAAGTACTTCTCTATCATAGCTACAAATCCCAAATCGTCTAAAGACATCGGCCGAAGATTGTAAATGATTCGTCGAACTTCCTTTGTGCTCTCCCGAACAATTTCCTTTAGACTTTTCAGCTCTTCTTTTGCCTCAACCAAATCCTTGTCAAGCAATCGCTCGCATAGCTCTGACTTTATGATTACATTGGATAAAGACTGAGCCGGTCCATCGTGAATGTCCCTGGCAATTCGCTTACGTTCTTCTTCCTGGGCGAGAATAATGCGTTTTCCAATCGCCTGTTTTTCTTCAATTCCCTCAGCACTGGAAATCACACTGTCAAAATTATCCCCTAAAAACTCTAGGGCAATACCGATTTTAGAAGTCAGGCTCTCCGCTTTTTTCAAATTTTTCTCCGCCTCCTTCAGACGAAGTTCCAAATCCTTTCTTTTAGTGATAATTTCCTTTTCCTCCCGGCGCTTTACCAGGACCTGCAGTCGCAAATCATTGGCCCGTTCATAGGCCTTTTTTATATCTTCCTCGGCATAGGTTTCGAAATTCTTACTGACCTTTAACAGGGTTTTCCGGCTTATACGCTCCTTTTCTTCGAGGCTTTCCACTTGTAACACAAGATTTTTTGCCTCTTCTTTAAATCGAATTACCTGCCGTTGAAGTTCATCGCACTCCTTGCGAAGGTTTTCCGTAATTTCAAAAATTTCTTCTTTGCTTTCCTCCACGGCTGTGATCGCCTTGGAAAGAATGGTATTAATTTTTGAAACCTCTTCCGGCTCCTTTTCCATAGATTCACCTCTTCTTCTCCTTAATAAAATCCATGAACAGGGAAATCCTGCTGCGACGGTCTTTCCCTTTAAAAAAGGACCTACCGCTCTTTTATTATATTACCCTAATTTCATGAAATCAAAAGTATATTTTTTAAATATTAACACATTATTACATAATACGGGGTTTCCCTTTTATTCCAGTGCTCCTAATCCACATCCCGAGAATGAACTAAATAAATTTAGCTGGCTCCCGGCGCTTTTTATTAAAAAACAATATAATAAAAAGCCAGAGACTTCCCCCCGGCTTTCCCTAGTCACACTAATCGACGATCTTTATTCGGTCAAATTGTTGCTTTGCATTCTTTCGAAACGCTTGGATGTATTCCTTTCGAAGGGCTTGTCGTTCCTTTTCTTCCCCCTCGGTCAAGGTTCTTTCCTTTGCTAATTTTGCCAGCTCATTAATGCGATCAATTTTTTCTTGTCCTACCATAAATCCATACCTCCTTTAGTTACACAGTACTTTCGACAAAGTGGTCCATCTACCATGCCTTTATTTCATCGCATCTGTTCGTTCATATACCATAGAAATTCCGTTTAAAATAAAGGTCTGCTGCTCTTCCGAGAGGTCCTTTAAAATATCCCTCAAGTATTCTCTTCTGGCAGTAAGGACTTTTTGAATGATTTTATGTCCCTTCTCCAAAACCGCAACCCGAACCACGCGGCGATCCTTCTCATCCCGCACCCGTTTAACCATTTTATTTTTCTCCATGCGGTCCACTAAATCCGTAATGGTGCTGCAGGCTAAATACATTCGCTTACTTAACTCTCCGATGGTTAGATCCTCTTCCTTAACCAAATATAGCAGGGCTTGAAATTGGGGAGGGGTAATTTCAAATTCCACAAGCATTTCCCGACCCTTTTGCTTTACAATGGTACAAAGATAACGGAGCTCTCTTTCAATTTCTGTAATTACATCCATATTTTCATTTTCAGGATCTATTTTCAGCATACTTTGTCCTCCTAGAATAATATATAGTACATTCTAACACAAATTTCCCTTCTTTTTAATACCCTTTCTAGGATAGTCCATTTAAATTCAATTTAAAGGAGTGATTAGGGCACTAAAATCTTTACCGCCTTTTTAATTACAGAAATTTGAGCCGGAGTGTTTCCTAAGTACTCTCCATCAACATCAATTTCCATAGCAGGTTCCGCCATGATCGTAACTTCCTCTACATATTTATAATAGACTTTAGGATGGTCTATATGGCTACCATTAAAAGCTTTTACAAAAATATTGAAAAAATCCTTTACCGGAAGCTTTTCCACCATTAATAAATCCAGTTTCCCATCATCGATTTTTGCCCGGTTCATCAGTTGTTTAAACCCCCCTACAAACTGGGTATTGGAAACCAGAAAGAAAAGGACTTCTCTTTCCACCATTTCCCCGTCGACTGACAGCTTCAACTGTACCGGTTTAAAGATTTCTCTCGGAAAATCCCGGGCGCCCTCTAAGATATAGGCCATTCTCCCTAAAATAGTTTTGGAGTCGCTGCTGACTTTATGGGCCACTTCCGTGATTTTACCTCCTGCAGCCACATTTATAAAATAATGGTCATTGGCTTTTCCTGCATCCACCCACTTTTCCCGGCCATGCTGAATCATCCGGTAAAAATCTTGAACCTTCGTAGATATTTCAAAAAAACTGGCAAAATCATTGACCGTTCCCGTAGGATAAATGGCTAGGGGAATCTTTCTTTCCGATTCCATCAGACCGTTTACTACTTCGTTTAATGTGCCGTCTCCTCCGACAGAAATAATGAGATCCGTCGTTCCTTTACAGCTTTCTATGGTATAATTCTTGCCATCGTATTTTTTTTCTGTATAGAATATTTTTACTTTTCGCCCTTCGTTTTCTAACATTTTTTTTATATCCTGAATATTTTGTTGAAACTTCTGTTTTCCCGAACTGGGATTGCAAATAATATCGATGTTTCGATACATGACTTCCCCCCCCTTTACTAAGTCTATAATACCATAGACTCACCACTTTCGAAATAAAAAATCCTATACACTCAGGGTCTTGCATAGTAGGGGTTTATATTATACAATGAAAATTATTTAGTGTGACAAAATAACCTGGGGGAGTGACAATATTGCTATCAAACTTCAAAACCTTAAAGTACTTTTTCATCGAGCATAAATGGGCTTACATATTAGGCGTCGTATGGCTTATTTTTGTGGATATTTTACAGTTAATTCTGCCGGAAATCCTTCGGTCCTTTACCGACGGACTACAAGCAAACATTGTTGGGAGAACGGAAATTATCCGTTACGGTGTTTATGTACTGATCATCGGTTTTTTACTGGCCTTCTTCCGTTTTTTATGGCGGATTTTTATCATCGGAACTTCGAAAAAACTGGAGTTTGAGCTTCGAAACAAGCTTTTTTCCCATCTGTTAAAACTCTCCACCAACTACTTTAACAAGAGTAAAACCGGAGATTTAATGGCCCATGCCACCAATGATATCAACGCGGTGCGTATGGCCTTGGGCCCGGGAATCGTTATGGTGGTGGATGCAGTTTTTATTACAGTGATCGCCACGATTATGATGTTTCTCACCACCGATGTCCGACTGACTCTGTTAGCCTTATTTCCACTGCCTTTCTTGGCACTGGCCTCAGGACGTTTCGGAAAGATTATTAATCAGCGTTTTCGAAAGGTCCAGGAGTCCTTTTCTTCGCTGACGGAAACCGTGCAAGAAAACCTTTCAGGAATCCGAGTGGTCAAAACCTTTGTTCAGGAAAATAAAGAAGTGGAAAAATTCGCCCAAAAAAACCAAAACGTTTTTAATAAGCAGATGCATCTAATTAAAATTTTCGGGATATTCCAACCCCTAATTATGGCTATTTCTTCCCTTAGTTATTTGATTGTTATTGTTTACGGAGGCACTTTGGTTATTAACCGAGATATTTCCCTCGGTGATTTCATCGCCTTTAATTCCTATTTGGCCCTTCTGATCTGGCCTATGATGGCCGCCGGTTGGGTAGTAAATATTCTTCAACGGGGGTCCGCTTCCATGGCACGGATCAACACCATTTTGGATGTAGAACCAGAAATTGTTGACCGGGAAGATGCGGTAAGTATAGAGAACCCCCGAGGAAATATTCGATTTATCAATACCTCTTTTAAGTTTCCCGACACCGACGAATACGCCCTGGAAAACTTTAGTCTGGATATTCCTCCAGGAAGCAATATCGGTGTCATCGGCCGTACCGGCAGTGGAAAAAGTACCGTGGCCAGCCTTCTATTACACCTCTTTGAAGCCCAGGAGGGGGAAATCCAAATCGACGGACTCCCTATCGAAAAGATTAAAATCGAATCCCTTCGAAAGCATATCGGCTATGTGGACCAGGACAGCTTCCTGTTTTCCACCACCATCGCCGATAACATCGCCTTCGGTGTGGATGAAGCTTCCCGGGAGGAAGTGCAGCGGGTGGCAAAAATCGCCCAGGTTCACGAAAATATCCTGGACTTCCCCGAGGGGTATGAAACCTTTGTGGGAGAACGGGGAGTGACTCTTTCCGGTGGACAAAAACAACGAATTTCCATCGCCCGGGCCCTAATTAAAGATCCCCAAATCCTAATTTTGGATGATTCTCTTTCCGCCGTGGATACGGATACCGAGGAGAAAATTCTTGCACACCTGGAGAAGGAAATGGAAGAAAAAACCAGCATCTTGATTGCCCATCGAATTTCGACGATCAAGGACTGCGACAAAATCATAGTACTGGATGACGGAAAGATTTTAGAGGAAGGCACCCATGATGAACTGTTGAAAAATAAAAACCTTTACTTCGAACTATATGAAAAACAGTTACTGGAAGAAGAAATTACAAAAGAAGATTAGGAGGTGTAAACATGAGCAATTATCACGAAGAAGAAACTCTCGGGAAAGCCTACGATTCAAAATTAATGGCACGACTTCTCGGCTATGCGAAGCCTTATTGGAAAATCATTGCCCTGTGTGTTTTACTACTGGTTTTCATTGCCGGTGTGGAACTTGCCCGACCCTACTTTATCCAAGTGGCCATAGACGAACATATCAATGTTTACGACCGTCCTTTATATGTTTATGATGAGCCGGTGACTGAAGGAGGTACGGAGTACGACGGCCATTATTACTACATCGAGGATCCCGAAGAAGGTTATGATTCCATGGCTCAATTAGTACGGATCGAAGGAGAAATATATTTATTGGATGAATTTTTAGGAAATGTGGATGTGCCGGGAACCTTCCAGTCGGGGAATGGCGACTATTTAGTCTTTGAAGACCGGGAAATTTCCGCTTCTCTACTGTCCGACGAAGCCATACAGGATTTTCGAGCCGAGGATATCAGCAATTTGTGGCGCATCGGCTGGATCTTTCTCGCACTAATCATTAGTGCTTTTATCATGAACTACATTCAAGTGTATGCCCTGAATTATGCCAGCAATAAAATCATCTACAATATCCGCCAACAATTGTTTACCCATGTGGAGAACATGTCCTTACGCTTTTTCGATAAAAACCCGGTGGGACGGCTGGTAACAAGAATCACCAACGACACGGAAACCCTTCATCAGATGTATACCGAGGTATTGGTAAGCTTTTTCAAGGATATTTTCATCCTTTTAGGGGTGGTCATCGTCATGCTTACCATGAGTTTTCGACTGGCTCTTTTGACTTTCTTAGTGCTGCCGGTGCTGCTCCTATCCTCCTATTTGTTTCGACTGAAGGTCCGAGATGCCTACCGACAGGTCCGACTAAAGCTTGCAAGAATCAATGCTTCCTTAAGTGAGAACTTCACCGGAATGAAAACCATTCAAACCTTTAAACGGGAAACTCAGCAGTTTAATAAATTCAATAAAACCAACGAGGAACTCCTAGCTGCAAACAAACGGGAAGTATTCATTTTCGCCGTATATAGACCATCCATGGAGATTATACGGTCTCTCGGCTTTGCCATTATTATTTGGTACGGAGGCGGTCAGGTGGTCCAAGGCAATATACAGTTCGGTATTCTCTTTGCCTTTATCAATTATATTAAACAGTTTTTCCAGCCGATCAACAACCTAACGGAAAAATATAACGTTCTCCAGTCCTCCATGGCCTCCTCAGAGCGAATTTTCAAGCTCTTGGATACGGAGTCCACTATACAAAACCCAGAGAACCCTAAACCCTTAAAATTCTTTCGTGGAGAGATTGAGTTCAAAAATGTATGGTTTGCCTATAATGAGGATGAATGGGTACTTAAAGACGTTAGCTTTAAAATCAAGCCCGGGGACTCCATCGCCTTCGTAGGAGCTACCGGTGCCGGAAAGTCTTCCATTATTAACCTGATGGCCCGTTTTTACGATATTCAAAAGGGGGAAATTTTAATCGACGGTGTCAATATTAAGGACCTTTCCATTACCGATCTTCGGGAGAACATCGGAATAGTTTTGCAGGATGTGTTCATGTTTGCCGGGGACATTAAAGGAAATATTTCTCTGGATAATCCCAACATCTCCCGGGAAAAAATCAAAGAAATCGCCAAGTATGTAAACCTGCACCGGTTTATTGAAAGACTCCCTAATGGATACGACGAACCGGTAATGGAGCGGGGGGCCACCTTATCCTCGGGACAAAAACAACTGTTGGCCTTTGCCCGGGCTTTGGCGTTTAACCCGGCGGTACTGGTACTGGATGAGGCCACCTCCAATATTGATACGGAAACAGAAGAGTTGGTTCAAGACGCTATGCAAAAAATCATCAAAGGAAAAACCACCATTGCTATCGCCCATCGCTTATCTACAATCCAAAGTTGTGATAAGATCATTGTCCTTCATAAAGGGCGTATACGGGAAATAGGAAATCACAATCAGCTTCTTAAAGAAAAAGGCTTATATTACAATTTATACGAACTACAATATAAGGATGTACGATAACAACCACTGACAGCTTTGCCTAATTTATTCCCTTAAAAAGCTCGGGTTTCTTTCTAAGAAACCCGAGCTTTTTTTATACTCTCTTGCCCGTGCAGGTCTTTTTAATTTTATTGCATAAGAGGTGAATTTACTCATAAAAATAGGACCCCGATTTCCAGGATCCATTTTTATATGGGGTTTGTTCTTTTATGATTAATTTTCCTGTCGCAACTTCTTCTCAAACATGTCACACTCTTCTAGAGTACAAGAGTTTGCCACACAATGAATACAGGTAATTGCTCCACAATCTTTTCGTTCTTCTACCTTGGGTAAATGTCTTTGTTCTTTTCTCATATTATCTCTCCTTTTATTTTCTCTGTAAGATCATTATACCAACCGTGCATTTGTTTGTCAAATGATTTTTTAAAATTATTTTTTTCTTATAACTATAGTTACCCAGGGAGTAATTTCTTTAAACATCTTTCTTGTATTTTTTTCAGACCCCCACATGCCAACGTTTTAACCATCCACTTTTGTCATTGTTAATTATTCCTCCAAGATGCTATTTGCAACTATTAATACAAGACTTGCATTTTTGTGATTCTTAATGGGGGTTTTGTTATTCAATCAATTTCTGATATACTAATGAGGTATTAATATAAAGGAGGCCTACTATGTTTGACAGTCATGTACATTCCAACTTTTCCCCGGACTCTGCCGCTCCTATGGTAGACACCATCGAGGAAAGTATAAAAAAAGGACTAAGTTCCATTTGTTTTACAGATCATTATGACTTGGATTACGACGGCAAGGATAATGACCTCACCTTTGATATAGATCAGTATTTCCACACTCTGGGTTTATTAAAAGAAAAGTACCGGGATCGAATCGATGTGCGTGTAGGAATCGAGTTGGGACTTCAACCCCATTTAGTCCACCGCTACCACACTCTTTTTAAGGATATTCCCTTTGACTTCATCCTGGCTTCCATCCACAGTGTGGATCGGGAAGATTTTTATTCCGGTAACTTTTTTGACCACCGGAGCCAACTCCAGGCCTATAACGATTATTTTTCCGAGCTGAAACAGTGCCTTGCCACTTATGATCATTTTCAGTCCTTCGGTCACATCGATGTAATCAAGCGTTATGGTAATTATCCCCACACCCTCCCCCTAAGTAGCTACCGGGATATTCTACGGGAAATTTTTACACTGCTTATTGAAAAAGGGAAAGGCATTGAACTGAACACCTCGGGACTTCGCTATGGTTTGGGAGACTTTCATCCCTCCGTGGATATTTTAAAGGAGTACAAGGCCTTAGGGGGTGAACTCATCACCCTGGGATCCGACTCTCACGTAGTTGGCGGTACCGGAACTTATTTTCCTGAAGCCTTGGAAATTCTGGAGAGTTTAGGTTTCAAATACTATACCAGTTTTAAAAATCAACAACCGGTGTTCCATAAAATTACCGATTCTTTATAGAGAAGAAAAACCCCGCGACCTAGATTTTCCAAGTCACGGGGTTTTTTATTGTTCATCGATTGTTGTCTTTCCCTTATTCCTTTTCTTTTAAAAATAAATTCAGATCAAACTCCCCCATCGCCGTACTTAACGTAAGTACCAGGGGCTGTTCTTCCTCCACAGCAAAGGATTTGTACTCGCCGATGAAAATCCTCGGAGGAACAATGTCGCAGCTCAGGTTCTCATCATGGAGTATGGTCATGGCATTACCCGAAATGATATTAGCCACTTCTCCCAGCGCGGAGGATACAAAACTGTTGATTTCCGCCATTTCCATTCCTGACATTTCCTTTACCATTTTCAATGTCATCTCTTCAGGAAATCCGAAAATCACAGTACCCTGAAGATCTCCGGTAACCCCCAGAACCACATTGGCATCATTACTAGTAATCAAATCTTCCTCCATTTTCAATTCTTTTTTCTCAGGTTCCAAATTGAGCATCGTCTGAAACACCCGATTGGTGGCTTCAATAAAAGGATTTAAGTATTCTGCCTTCATATTTTAGCAATCCTCCCTTTCCTTCGTAACGTAGTCTCCGATCTTTTGGTCCACATCCCCCACATGCATAATCAACCAGGTCATAATCTTTCCGCCGAATTCCTGTACCAGTTCCTCCGAATAATTTTCATTTTCAAGTTTTTCGATATACTCTTCAATGCCTTTTTTGAATTTTTCATGGGCCTTTTTATGATCCTCTATATTAGGGTACCCTAATTCTTCTTGAAGTTTTTCCTCATCATCAAAATGATAATGTACATACTCCCCCATAAAATTCATGGTTTCCTTTACTTTTTCAATCTTATCCTCCCAGGTTCTTTGGGGGTCATTGGTGGCCTTTAAAAACTCCTCTACCCTTTGAAAAAGTTCCCGGTGCTGCTCGTCAATCCGTTCTACCCCTATTTTATAACGATCTTTCCACATAAATGCCCTCCTCCTTTTTACGATAAATCCATGATTATTATCGGCTTATTGATTGAAAAGTTTAGCTTTTTCTTCTGCTTCATCTGTAAAGTTGAAAATGTTGTTAAAGTTGCCGGATAGCCCTTGATAAAACATGGGGAAAAGTGTATGATAAATTTGTAACGTTAATTATTTAACAAATTATCAAACAATAAAGAATGGAGGTTTTAACATGGAAACAGTAGAAAATGCAGAGCTCAGAGGTATGCGCGTCGGCGATGAAGCCTTTGATGAGAAAACTATTACCAAAGAAGATGTAGAAACTTTTGCCAAGGTCACCGGCGATCATAATCCCGTACACCTGGATGAGGACTACGCGAAGGATACCATATTTAAAAAATGCATTGCCCACGGGATGCTATCCGCCGGGCTTATCTCAAAGGTCATCGGAACTCAGCTGCCGGGACACGGAACCATTTACTTAGGCCAAACCCTGAATTTCAAAAAGCCGGTATATATCGGTGATACCATTACCACCGTGGTTGCCATCAAAAAGATCAATGTAGAAAAAAAGTTTCTTACCCTGAATACCTACTGTAAAAATCAAAAAGGAAAAGTAGTGCTCGATGGAGAGGCTACAGTAATGATCAACGATTAGGGTGTTGTTAGAAACATATACCTCTAAGCAAAAGACCTTGGAATAATTTCCAAGGTCTTTTGCTTAGTAAAACTTTAATTCAAAAACAGTCTACACAGATTATATCCTTTGAATCGTTAGATTTCTTACTCGGTTTCCGATTCTGAAGTTGATAACGTCGCAGTTTTTCATTGAGTTTTTTATAAATTTTTTGCATGGAAGGCTCCTTGGAGACCTTAACACAGGTTTCAATATCCATCCAACATACCCCTTGATTTTCATCGAATTTCACGGACAACTTTTCGTCATCGCTAGCTTCCAGTAAATAGGTGCAGTTGATATGAAGATGTGAAGGCACGTATTTTTCATTTTTCAAATGACCCTCCACGGTTAATATCTCCAGGGAAAAGATCTCTGTTTGAATCGGTCGCACTTCTATAAGCCCCGTCTCCTCTTTGACTTCTTTGATCGCCACAGCCAATAGGTTTTCCTCCCCGTCGGCATGGCCTCCGGTCCATGACCAGGAATCATAGATGTTATGATAAATCATCAGCACCTTATCCCGAGCCTCATTTAAAACCCATGCTGAGGCAGTAAAATGGGCAATTTCGTTTTCTCTGGTCAACACGTTTTTTTGATTTTTTAAAAAGCCCAGCATCACATTTTTATCCCGGGACTCCTGTTCATTATAGGGCTCGTACTTTTCAATTTCTCTTAGCAGGTTCATCGGTCCCCCTCCTTCGATGGAGTTTTCATCTCCTTGATAATCTACTGTATTTATTCGACAAAGAGCACCCATATTCCTCTTTTTTGCTTGAATTTTTTCTCCCGGGGAGCGTCTATAGCTTCCTTTTCTCCTCCACCAAAACCGTATACTCCCTTTCATTAACCCGGATCCTAAACTCTTTTTGTCCCGGTTTCAACGATTCCTCTTTCCGGTTACAGAATTTTTCTGCTCCATGATCCAAGGCATATTGCATTCCTTTGAACTGCTCTTCTCTTTGCCAAAAAATTTTCTGAGCCTCTTTCACGGAGACTTTTTTAAAATACAAAGTATCCCCCGGTTTTGCCTGGGCCAGCTTCGAAAGGTCTGCAGTAATCACATTTCCTATTTTCGGATAGCCCCCGGCGGTTTGACGATCCGCCATCATAATAATTGGCATACCGTGACCGGGAATTTGTATGGCCCCCATGGCTATACCGTCGGAAATAATTTCCGCCGGACCCTGGTGGCTAATCTCCCGGCCTTCCAGGCGAAGGCCCATACGGTCACTGTCCATCGTCACTTTATAGGACTCCATGTAAAAGTTCTTAATACCATCCTCTGTAAAAGCTTCCTCCTGAGGCCCGGGAACTACCCGGATTCTTATTTCCCTAGGATATATCATTCCCTGTTCCCCCAGGGACCGGTCTTTACATTTATCCTGGGCTCCCTCAGGGATGCCGATTTTCATCAGATCTCCTTTTCGAAGAGCTCTTCCCTGAAAACCTCCGAAACCTCCCCGGAGATAGGTGGATCGGCTCCCCATTACCTTCGACACATCGAACCCTCCTGCAACGGCCACATAGCTTCTGCAGCCACTTTTCACACGCTGAAAAGCCAACTTGTCCCCGGGAGAAACCGCGAGGGATTTCCACATTTCTACGGGACGACCGTTGATCGTCGGGGTTAAATCCCCTCCGGTCAACGCAATAACCGCCTCTTGTAGAAACTCAGCGGCAAAACCCATCATCGTGACTTCAATTACCGCCTCTTCCCTGCCATTACCCACCAGAATATTGCCCATACGGTAGGCATAATCATCCATAACCCCGGAAACCGGCACACCGTATTGTTGGCACCCTGTTCTTCCGCCATCCTGCAATGTGCTGAGCAGGCCGCCTTTAAGCACTTTAAGTTCTCCCATTTACATCGATCCTTTCTCTTCGTCCTTCCGATAGGTTTTCCAGGGAACGCCTCCGGCTTTCAATTCCCGTTGAATTTTTTCATACTCTTCATGGTCTATGGGACAAAACTTTATGTAGTCTCCCGCCTTCAATAAAAAAGGGGGAGTTCCCTTAGGATCAAATAAAGCTACCGGAGTCCAGCCAATCAGTCGCCAACCTCCAGGACTGTCCAGAGAGTATATTCCCGTTTGAGCGTCGGCTATTCCCACGGAGCCTCTTGTAATTTTCTTTCTGGGACTGTTCAGCCTCGGCGCAGCTATTCGGGGATCCATTCCTCCTAAGTAGGGAAAACCCGGGGTAAATCCTAACATGTAGATTAAGTACTCTCCAGAAGAATGAATTTGGATAACCTCTTCTTCACTGACCCCTGCATGTTTTGCCACATCCTCTAAATCCGGTCCGTAGGCCCCCCCATAAATTGTTGGAATTTCCGTAATCAATGGTGGCGGCATCTTTAATTCCTTTAGTTTCTCTTCCCTTTTCTTAAGCTCTGTAATCAATGATTTTTGATCGATTACCAGCGGATTGTAATGAATCATCAACGAACGGTATGTGGGAACGGTTTCTGTAACCCCTTTCACTCCTTCCTGTTGTAGTAAATAGGCAAGAGCCCGCACCTGTTCATTGATTTTTTTCGAAATTTCATTTCCGAACTCTGCTACCAGAGCATGGTCTCCGGCACTTTTATACTCAATCGCCTTGTCCATTCGTCATTCCTCCCCGTGATCCGCTCTTTAGAAATCTGTTGTTCATCGGTGCGATATCTATGTTTTCCTCTTTAAGAGCCTTTCGAATCTTTTTAACAAAACCCAGGGCTTTTTCATTGTCTCCGTGTATGCAAATGGTGTTTCCCCAAATGCTGATTTCTTCCCCGGTGATCGCCTCTACCTTTCCTTCTTTGATCATTCGTACAACCCGTTTTATAGCCAGGTCTTGATCCTCGATCATAGCCCCGGGCTCCTTTCTCGACACCAGGTTTCCGTCTTTGCCGTAGGCTCGATCCGCAAACACTTCCCGAGCCGCCTTGAGTCCTATTTCTTCTGCGGCTTTTACCAGGTAACTGTTGGCAAGTCCCACCAACACCAAATCCGAATCCACCGCTTTTACAGCCTCCGCAATCCCCCGGGACAGCTTCAGATCCTTCGCCGCCATATTATACAGTGCTCCATGGGGTTTTACATGTTGCAGTCTGCCTCCCGCCGCTTCCACAAAAGCCTTTAATGCCCCTACTTGATAGATCACATAGGCCTTTGCTTCTTCCGGGGTAATTGCCATTTCCCGGCGACCAAACCCCATTAAATCCGGAAGTCCTGGATGAGCTCCGATGGCGACCCCCAGCTTTATTGCAGTATCCACTGTTTTTTTCATAACCATCGGGTCCCCGGCGTGCCAACCGCAGGCTATATTGACAGAGCTTACGTGCTCCAGTACCTTTTCGTCCATGCCCAATCGATATGCCCCAAAACTTTCTCCAAGATCACTGTTTATATCGATTTTATCCATTGGAATCCTTCCTTTCTCTATATTGATTAATTCGTGATTGCTCCCCTTTATTATAATTGTTTTCAGAATACATTGAAAGGGGTATTCCGGTACTAGTGAAAAAAGCCGTCGATATAAAAATACCAGCGGCTTGTTTGGCGTATAGTTAGGTCCCTTATCCTAACTAATACCCCAGTTCCAGATGATAGCCCAGCTCTTCTAAATTATATACAATGCTGTTTTCCCCTACGAGGTGCAAAGAACCCACTACAATAAAGTAAGTCTCCTCTTCGTCATTTTCCAAAAGCTCCTGGATTTTTTCCGTCATGTTCAGATCCCGTTCATCAAGCATGGCGATTTGATACTGCTGAAAGGATTCGCTCCCAACCTCTTCCATACTCTCCCGACGAAGGGTTTCAAAATATTCCAAATCTCCTTGCTCCCAGTAATCCAGCATCTCTCGAAACTGTTCGTTTACGGTTTCCATCTCCCCTAAGGTCTCTTCCAGATACCGCTGCTGGGATTCATCGGATAGTAAGGTAAAGGGCCGTAATTGATCCTCAACGGATTCCAGTCCTATGACTTCCCGGTCCCCCTTCTGATCAAGAAAGTACTGTTCCACTCCATACTCCTGGGAAAAATCCGATTTCTCCACGGCAATTTCTGTAAGAAGCATTGTGCCGTACCAGGGACGGAAAAGATCTAGAATTTCTTCTCCAATGCCTAAGGGTTGGGCGTAGGATAATAGTTCCTGAAATGTTTCCTCCGAGATGGTGTCCCGCATTCTGCTTTCATCATCATACATGGCGTAATCCATCATTTCCTGAGCTACGGCCATTTCGTTAAGATTGTCCAAGTCGATTTCCATCACCAATACATCGGAGCTTTCAAAGGCTTCTTCAATGGAGTTATGTAGTGGATACATTTCTTCCTCTCCTATATGGATAGAACCCATTAAATATACCGGATTTTCTCCCCCCGTCACTTCGTAAAATAGTCCCCGGCCATTTTCTACGGTCTCCTCGGAACAGCCCAGGACCGAAATAAACACTCCCAAAACTAATAGAGCAAACCTCAATTTCCTGCTGCTTTTCAACTTTCCAATGAATTTCATTAATTAGTCCTCCTTTTTATACTTTGTAAGGTTTTTGCTTTCATGAAATAACAATCATTTCTTTATTTTACGGCAAAATTCTATCCTCTATCTTCTTAGGATAAGAACTTCTCAGTAATTTTCAAATACCCTTTTTTCTATACATTAATCCCTTGATTGTGAATTCATTACCGGGAATTCCAATATTTGTCCGCGATTTCCGCTTTTTCTTTTTTGTAATAGAGTCTAACTGTGCAAAATTAAAAACGAATAATCGGGAAGTAAAATTACAAAAAAAAGCTTCGGAGAATTTTCCCGAAGCTTGTATTTTTTTGTCGATGTTAATTTGATCCGTATAGATAAAAAAAACTCTCAACAAAAAATTTTCTAAATATTAGCTCCAATCCATTGTTCTTTCCCCAGGGTAAATAAATGCTCGGTGCGGTCCTCTCCGTCAACTTCCTCATTGGTTGTAAAGTCTCCCTGTCGTTCAAAAGCCAAATTTTCCAACAAACTTACCGCTGGTTGATTTCGAGTATCAATAATGGCAACCATCTCTTCAACATCAAGATTCGAAAATGCATAGTTCAGCCCCGCCGTCGCCGCTTCTTCTGCAAAACCTTCCTGCTGATAATCCGGTGCAATTGTTACAAAAATTTGGGCTTTCCATTCATCGGAATCGGAAATGTAAATTCCTAAATCTCCGATCAATTCCCCCCTTGATTTCAACTCGATGGCCATTTGAAACCACTTATTCGACTTTTGGGGTTCCGCCCCTGCCTGTTCCCTAATAAACTTTTTGGCTTTTTCAAAGGTACAGTCACACCATCCTTCTCCCTTGTACCGTCGAATTTCCGGATGATTCCTGTAGGTGTAAAATCTTTTGATGTCACTTTCCTTGAACCTTCGAAGGATCAAATTTTTTGTTTCAATTCCATCAAATTCATACCTTGCCATCGTTACACCCCTTTTAAGAACCGTAAAAGCATCTTCCACTGCGACAAAAAACTGTTAATCTTAAATCTTAATCTATAGATTATTTACCCAAAATATTCACTTTTAACGACCCTGATAAATAAAAACCCGATTTACATGCTGATTTTTTTCATCTATTGACAGTAAAAAAAGTGTACCAGAGGGTCCGACCCTCTGGTACACTTTTTTTAACTTATCGCTTATATTGTGTAGCGTTTTCTGTACTCTCTAATGATTTCGCTGACAGTAACAATCAGAAACAATACAAGGACAACCCTAAGACTCCAGCCTAAAGAAATGAGGCTTAACACTTCTAAAAAAGAATCCTCCGACATAAAAGACAATATCCATGATCCGATCAGTAATAACACCAACAGATTCACTACCCAACGAAAGAACCTTTGAATTACGTTTCCGATGAAATTTTTGTCGGTGATGATTTCTTTGATCATACCAAGTTTCTCCCCTTATTTTCGGTTCCTTGAAAACGATTAGCTGAAACAGTGACCTTGTTAACGTAACCAGGCTCGGGCCTCTTCCTCCTTTTCCGATGAAAAGACTTTAAATTCCATTCGGGTTGGAGAATCCACAATTTTTTCAAGAGCGGAGCATCATTCTTCTCCCTCTTTTTTAACCTTTTCTTCTTTAACCTTTTCCCTTACGGCGGTATCTTCAGTGGTCTCTGAGGATGGATCTTCCTTAGGGGTATGATCTGATGCGACGTACTCCTCCCGGCGTAGGGTTCTTTTCGCAAATAAGGATTGGATCAGCCAGGATGCTATAAAAAGAACGACTAATGCAATCAACGTCGCCGGTTCAAAAACTCCCCTTCCCCATTCCGTCTCCGGGAAAATACCACTGAAAATTCCTACATAGGGTTCGGTAATGCCATAGAGAGTATCCACAAACTGATTGTCCGGATTGGCCCCGAAAAGCAGGAACACAAATCTAAATAACAGAATAATTCCCGCTAAAGAAAAAATGATTCTGATGACCCTTCTTAAAGTATCCGTTGCCGTTTCCGTCTCTTTTACCTCCCGCTTTTTTTGAACATCCCTCATGATAATCCTCCTTTTACATATACCTTCAATTAACAAAGCCTTCTGTAGAGGTATAGCTTCAACTCCCTATTAACTAATCTGATATTCATATTATTCCCTTATTTCATAAAGATAAACCCTTGTTGTTGATCCCGCGCTAGGAAAATGAGTTCATACTGAGTTCATAAACTTTTCTTATAATTACCTCTATTCCCCTCCCCCTTCATTCACATTTCCCCTTTCATATGATAAACTAATCACAAATACTAAAGTAAAGCAGGTGATATTTATGATTATCGGAATTCCCCGAGGATTTTTATATTATAAGCACGAAACCCTATGGAAGGGTTTCTTTGACGCCTTAGGTATTAAGTACATTGTCAGCCCCAAAACCAATCAGGAGATCCTGGACCGGGGGAATGAATTCGCCATTGATGAGGCGTGTCTTTCTTCGAAAGTGTATTTGGGTCATGTACACTGGCTGATTGACAAGTGCGATAAAATCTTTGTGCCCCGAATCTCATCCTATGGTATGGATGGTGAACTCTGTACCAAGTTTCCCGCGCTATTCGATTTGGTAAGGAACACTTTTGGGGACCAGGAAATTGAGCTGGTCCATTACAACGTGGACTTTCGAAATGCCGATGCAGAAACTCCGGGTTTTGTGAAGCTGGGAAAACAGTTGGGAAAAAGCCGTACGAAAAGCCTTCGGGCTTACCTGATAGCGAAACAGGGAGAGAAAACCCAGCAAATTTTAGAGGGAAACAAAGTACGGGAGGCCATGGAAAGGGATGGCTTGAAAATTCTAGTGGCGGGCCATGCCTACAATCTACATGATCCCCACTTGGGCACCCCGGTGTTTGAGATGTTAAAAAAACTTGACACCATACCCATTTCCGCTGCCCGGGTCCATGATAAGGAGATTCACCGAACCTCCCATCAAATATCCCAAAACATTCCCTGGGTTTTTAACCGGGAACTGGTGGGCACCATCGCCCACTATCAGCATAAGGTCGACGGTATTGTACTGATAACCGCCTTCCCTTGCGGTCCCGATTCCTTAATCAACGAGTTAGTCCTTCGACGGATTAACAATCCTCCGGTACTACAACTGATTCTTGACGGCCAGGAAGGAACCGCAGGGATGGAGACCCGGCTGGAGAGCTTCATCGACATTATCCGATTTAAAAAGGAGGGCTATTATGACAAAATATAAGGTCAGCTTTCCCCATCTTGGAAATTATTACGTTCCCTTGGAGCGCCTGTTTACCCGGGGACTGGACGTGGACTATGTAGTGCCTCCGGTGATTACGAAAAAGACCTTGGAACTTGGAAGCCTTCACAGCCCGGATTACATCTGTGCCCCTTTTAAGTTTAATATGGGCAATTATATCGAAACCATTGAGAAAGGTGCCGACACTTTGGTACAAACCGGAGGTGTCTGCCGTCTTCGTTATTACGGCGAGCTGCAGTCTCAAATTCTTAAAGACTTGGGTCATGATGTTCGTTTTATCACTTTGTCCCAGGGAGCCCTGTCCAAACCCGTCACCCTTTATCAGAGCTTTAAAGAAATCAACCCCGCTATGTCCGTAAAACAAATCGGCTCCACCCTGCCGATGGTAATGACCATGATCGAGACCATGGATAAGGTGGAGGACTTTGTTCGAAAAAACAGCGGTTTTCAAACGTCTCCGGGAATCCTGGAGGCCATTCACGAAGACTTCTTACAGCAACTGCGTTTAACGGATTCCAAGAAAGACGTGAAAAAACTTTACAAAAAGACCACGGATCATCTGTTGGAGGTTCCGCTGAATAAACCCCACAATCCCATTCGAGTGGGGGTGATCGGCGAGTATTATACCATTATGGAACCCTTTAGCAACCACGACATCGAAAAGGAACTGGCGAAAAAAGGTATCGTGGTGGACCGGTGGATCAATCTGACCAACACGGTTCTTCGAAAAGATTGGAAACGTAAAAAAAGGGTAAGACGTTATACAAAGTATTCTATGGGAGCCACCAGTATGTTTACTGTGGATCAGGCCCTGCGTTTTGCCAAACAAAAGTACGACGGGATCATTCACGTGAAATCCTTCGGCTGCACTCCCGAGATGGATGCCATGCCGGTGTTGCAAAACATCAGTCGGGACTTTAATATACCGATCCTTTACTTCACCTTTGATTCTCAAACCAGTGATACGGGGATCCAGACCCGCTTGGAAGCCTTTTATGACATGATTATGATGCGCAAAGGAGGACTACTATGAAAACCGCTTATTTAGGAATCGATGTGGGGTCCATCTCCACAAAATCCGTAATCATCGATGAAAATAATATGATTTTAGCCCGGGATTATCTTTGGACCGAGGTGGATCCTATCGGCACCGTAAAAAAAATGCTCCAGTCCCTCTCCGATCAACTGGACCGGGTCAACGAAAAGCATCGGGAGAATCCCTATCAGGTTCAAGCCGTGGGCACTACGGGCAGTGCCCGGCGATTAATCGGTAGTATTACCGGATCCTCCGTGGTAAAAAATGAGATTACCACCCATGCCATCGGCACCACTTCCCTGTACCCCGAGGTGCGAACCATTTTTGAAATTGGTGGACAGGATTCGAAAATCATTTTAATTGAAAACGGAATTGTGGTGGATTATGCCATGAATACTCTCTGCGCTGCGGGCACAGGAGCTTTTCTTTCTAGCCTGGCTCAGCGGTTGAACGAAAAGGTGGAGGATATCGGTAAAATCGCTCTGACATCAGACAATCCCACCAGACTGGCCGCCCGTTGCAGTGTATTTGCCGAGTCCGACATGGTGCATAAAAGCCAGATCGGGCATTCTAAAAAAGACATTATCGCAGGAATCTGTCAGTCCGTGGTGACAAATTACATGAATAACGTGGCTAAAGGAAAACGGATTATCCCCCCCATAATTTTCCAAGGGGGCGTCAGCAAAAACATCGGAGTTACCAAAGCCTTTGAGCGGATCACGGGTCATGAAATTCATGTGGATCCCGACTCTCACTTGATCGGCGCTCTGGGTACCGCGATCCTTGCGAAAAATTCCAAAGACCACCGCCCCTTTGATTTTAAAATTTCCGAAGCGGACTTTCAAACCAAAGGGATACCCTGTGATAAATGTGCCAACCACTGTGAGATTATTGCGGTTTATCAGGGTGATGAATTGATTGATGCCTGGGGCAATAAATGCGAACGGGGACGGATAATATAGGGAAAACTTCGGCAAGCAAGGAGGGATAACCATGGATAAAATAATTTTTCAATTTAAACTCTTTGGATTTTTGTTGGGGGTTTGGATGCTTTTTTCCCTAAGTCTTGCCCCCGTCAATATACTTATCGGAGGGCTTTTTTCCCTATTGGTGGTGTTTCTGTCAAAAGGGACCTATTATCATGATCAAGGCTCCTATTTCTCCCTGCCCTCTTTTGGGCTCCTACTCGGCCACAGTATCCGTCTGATTTTGGATATGTACTACGCCGGATTTTGCCTGCTGGTGACCATCATCAAAGGAAATGACGATCCCATTATCTTTTCCATGGACTTGGAGAACAACAATTTATTTATCACCACGTTAATTGCCAATTCCATCACCTTGACTCCGGGAACCATCACCTTGGACCAGCGGCGAAATCGACTGCTGGTGCTTTCGGTGAAAAATGATTTCCAACAGGGTAAAACCATAGGAAAAGATATTAAAACCCGGCTGGAACAACCCTTTTTAAAAGGAGGGATTTGATGATCGAGTTTACAATTCTTCTCCTGCTTATGGCGATAGGGATAATCAGTATAAAATTCATTTTCAGTCCTACGATTTGGGAACGGATCCTGGCGTTAAACCTGATCAGCGGCAAAACCGTTTTACTGCTTTTATTGATCGGCTTTCAGCGGGATAATTTCTTTTTTCTCGATATCGCCCTTACCTTCTCCATCGTCGGATTCTTAGCTGTCACCTTAATTACCCGCTTTCTGATGGAAGGAGGCCGCCAAAAATGATCAGCAATTTTTTTCTTATGATTTCCTGGATTTTTTTACTCTTTGGAGTAATCGGTCTTTTTCGTTTTAAAAGCATCTATTTGAAAATTTTAGTGGCTTCGAAGATCGACACCGTTGCCTTCTTTTCCATTATCCTTGCCCTGGTGTTTCGGATCGGCTTGCAGTGGGAATCCCTGAAGCTTTTAGCAATCCTGCTGTTTTTCCTGATCACCAGCCCCTTAAACAGTCAGTTCATCGGGCGCTCCGCCTTAATCAACGGAATTCCCTTAAAGGATCCGGAAACTGTTTCAAAGGACGACCAGGAGCTAAAAGAGTCTTAAATTCCATAAACTGACCGGTCTTCAACAAAGAATTACCCTTCCGATGAAAAGACCAACCGGTCATTAGACCAAAGCGAGGTGCAACGCGATGTATCTGATACTCTACGGCCTAATCATCTTTTTTATCATCATTATGCTTCGGGAAAAGGAGTCCCTTCGCCTGATTATTTATTTTGCAGTTTTCTCTTTGCTGATGTCGGCACTCTACTTTCTATACCACGCCTATGATGTGGCCTTAGCGGAAATTGCCATCGGCAGCGCCCTTTTGCCGCTTTTTTTTACCATTGCCCTGGGAAAACAGAAGAACTTTGTGGTGGTCAGCCGGGTGGAGGATAAGTTCTTTAGTGAAAAGGAAGGCTGCCCCGGTTTCAAACCCCTAGAACGATTTACGGATTCCTATGACCTGACTCTGGATATTTATTTCGAACATCATGTGCAAATCAAAGGGGCTTTTCGCGAACGGAATGTGGATTTGATCATTGTAAAAAGTCACCGGGACGGTAAATATGTATTTGTCATGAAAAAAAGCAGCGTTCTCCACCATAAATTACGGCGGGTGCTTCATGAGGATCCTCGCATTCGATTTGAGGTCGTAGAGGAGGATGAGATTTATGATTAAGAAACTGATGCTGCTGTTGATGTTCGGCTTTATTTTACTTTATTCCCTTACGGCCACGGCTCCCTTGGAAAACTTTTCTCCGGAAACCTCCGTTGGCGAGACCGTAATCCAACAAGGCTACGACGACACCGCATCCAAAAACCTGGTGGCTGCGATTTTACTGGATTACCGTCTTTTCGATTCCATTTTTGAAGCGGGAATTCTTCTAATTTCCGCAGCGGGGGTGCTTTATATGACCCAGTCTTCCGCTTATTCAAGGCCCTTTCCCCGGGCAAAGGTAGCCGCCGCACCGAAGGACAGCGACACCATCCTTGCGGTCAGCCGAATACTTTATCCTTTTATGCTACTTTTCGGATTTTACATTATCGTATTCGGGGATCTCAGCCCCGGAGGCGGCTTTCAGGGCGGCGTCATCCTGGCCACCGCCCGACTGATTTCCGTATACATCCCGGAAAAAGCTTCGGCAGACACAAATTTATTAAACCGACTGGAGAAGATCCTGTTTTTATCCCTGCTAAGCCTGGGCCTTATCAGTCTTTTTACCGAAGGTGCTCCTTTTACCAACTTCTTATCCGGATCCCTGGATCCGGAACTGCGAAGATTGTTTTTGGTGTTGCTAAATCTTTTAATCGGACTGAAGGTCTCCTCGGGCTTAACCATAATCTTTACCCGCTTTGTAAAGGAGGGAAAGTAGATGTTGCAGCTCTCATTAATTCTATTGATGATCGGTCTGGGCCTTTACGGTCTGGCCACCAGCCGTCACCTGATTAAATCCATCGTATTTCTTAATGTCTTGGAGGCCGCGGTGATTCTTTTTTTCCTTCGCCTGTTTTATGTGCCGGAAGGTGCGGTGCCGATTATCCCCTCTATGGGAGGAAAACCGGTGGATCCCCTGCCCCAAGCACTGATGATTACCACCATTGTTATCGGTGCCTCCGTAACCGCTTTAGCCCTGATGATGAGTATTAAAATATACCACCAATACGGGACTTTAGACTGGAAACTCCTTTTAGAAAAGGAGGATAACCAATGAGTTATTATCCCATTTTTGCAATTCTGATTCCGATTATTTTCGCCATTGTTATTTATCTGATCAATGATCCCAGGAGCAATCTTTTAGCCTTTATTGCACAAGGAGCCCTGCTGGTTGTGGGACTTCGATATTTTTCTCTTTATCTTCCCGAGGGGGAATATTACCTGGTCCTGGGAGCCTTCGGTGACAAGCTCAACATCACCTTGATTTCCAATACCCTTACCTACGGCTACGGGTTATTATCGGTGTTGTTGTGGTTTTCGGTAATCCTTTACAGCTGGCCCCATCAAAAACAGTCCTCAAGCTATTATTTCTTTTTATTATTTTTGCAGGGGGTTTTTATGGGTATTGTCCATGCCCACGATTTTTTCAACCTGTTTTTGTTCATTGAAATTGCCACGATTCTAT
Source organism: Isachenkonia alkalipeptolytica (assembly GCF_009910325.1). Classification (NCBI taxonomy): domain Bacteria; kingdom Bacillati; phylum Bacillota; class Clostridia; order Eubacteriales; family Clostridiaceae; genus Isachenkonia; species Isachenkonia alkalipeptolytica. The sequence goes on along the minus strand of NZ_SUMG01000004.1, from coordinate 153,837 downwards.
CAGGTATTTTAATTATTTACAAAAAAGACGGCCCTTCCTTAAGAGCCGGGATTTACTACATCGTTTTTAATACCGCGGGAATTTTATTGTTTCTGATCGGCCTCAGTATGCTTTACCGCATGACGGGAACCCTTCATATGGGACTGGTACAGGATGCCTTGTCGGGTATGGAACAGGATGCCACGATGATCATGATATTCGTATTGATGTGCGTATCTATGGGAGTGAAATCCGCCTTTTTTCCCGTATACAACTGGCTGCCCCGGGCCCACAGTGTATCCACCAGCAGTATCTCCGCCGTACTTTCGGGGATCATGGTAAAAAGCGGTGTCCTGGGACTGTATAAAATCCAACAGGTCTTTCCCATGGAGGCCTATAAAGACTTTTTTATTCTTCTGGGAATGATCACCGCACTGTGTGGCTTGTTTTTCGGTATCAGTCAGACCAATATTAAACGGCTGCTCGCCTTTAGCACCATTTCCCATATCGGCTTTATCGTCATGGGCCTTAGTTCTTTGGAAGTTCCCACATCGGAAGGGGTTTCCGGAGCCTTGGTCCATATTGTAAACCACGGATTTTTAAAGATTTTACTATTTCTAGGGGCGGGCTCCATTGTTCGCAGCTATAAAACCTATGATCTGGAAAAAATCCGGGGGGTGTTGCATCGCATGCCCCTGGTGGGCGCTGTGATGCTCTTTGGAATTCTATCCATTATGGGAACCCCCCTACTGCTGGGCTATCAGGGAAAAGCCCTTGTCGGAATGATTCTTCGGGATCAACCGCTGTTTTATTTGGGCTATCATTTCATCAACCTGGGCACCCTAATCCTATTTGGAAGACTTTTGCAGATCCTCCTTCCCCGTGGCTCTCGAAAGCCCCTGACCGTCAGTATTTATGACCGCCTCTCCTTAGGCCTCCTGACCGCAGGGATCCTGTTTTTAAACCTGTACCAATTGATGGTTCCCGGTTTTGGAGGGCTCCGCTTTTATGAGGCCCCCCTTTCCCCAGAAGCATGGCTCTTCTTTCTGTTATATCTTTTGGTTGCCTATTTATTCATCCGCCAATCTCCTATTACTGCCTCCTTCTTTGAAAAAGTACGGGAATATGAACTCTCTTTTCAAGCGGCGAACTACATGATGGTGGCCTTTATATTCATCATGCTTTTATGGTCGGAAGTATTCAACTTATTTTGATTTTCTCAGCCTTCGAAGACTTCTCTTATCTCTCCTACGGGAAGGGTTTATGCCCTTCCTTCTTTTGGATTTGAGGTAAGCCCTGGAGCCTCGTTTGTTTTTTGCATTTTCTTCCCGAGCCTTCCCGGTCCTTTTCAATTCAGCGGCAGTAGAATTCAAGGTCAGATTCGAAGGGTTTCCGGCCCCCTTTTTCCCGGAAATCAAATGGAAGGGCCACCAGTTATTTCCTCCGAAAAGACTGGCTACCGCAGGGATAAATATAGGCAGGAGTACCAAAACATAAAAGCCGAGACCGATGATGATCCATAATCCGATTTGTACCAGGGACTGAATCCCCGATAGGGTAATAGCGGCGAAACTGGCTCCTAGAATAACGGCGGCGGAGAATACGGCGCCCCCCACTTTCTTCATGGCAGTATGCATGGCCTTTTTTACATCCCCCGTGGTCCGCCGTTTTTTCTTATCCATCTCTTCATTAAACCGGGTCAATAAAAATATGGAGTAATCCACCCCCATGGACATCAGCATCACAAAGGTGAAAAAAGGTACGGACCACATCACTCCCGGATATCCCAGCCCGTTGATGAAAATCAGCTCCACAATGGTCTGAGAGGCGATATAGGTGATCACCAAGGAGAACATTGCATAAATCGGCATGATTAAGGATTTATAAAGAATCGTCAGCACTACAAATATCCCGATTAACATATAGGTCGCCGTTTGGAAAAAAGCCTGACGGGACAATGCCCGAAGGTCCCGATTCCTTGCAGGAAGCCCTTCAATCGCCACCTTAGAATCCTCATAATCGGATTTTTGCAAACTGAATCGGGCCACATCCTCCATATCTTCAATTACATCCATCGCCCGGTCCCCATAGGGATTCACCCCTAAAAGGGTTTGAAAAATAACAACGTTTCGATTCGGGGTACCGTAGGCCTCCCAGGCATCTCCAAACTCCTCTTCATAGAGATCCTCGGGAATAAAAATCCCGGCCAGTACGTTTTCTTCCTGATCCGCCACCTCCTCAAAAGCCTCTTGAAGGCTGATCATTCCTTCTTCCAGCTCATCCACCCCGTGCATCAAATCCACTACCCCCTGATGAAATTCTTCGAGTCCTTCCTGCAGGTCGGTAAAGGAGTCCATTAAGGCCTTTTGCCCCTCTTCAATTTCCCTTAGACCCCGTTGTAGCTGACCTGCTCCCCGGGAGATCTCATCGAGACCCGCTGAAGCTTCTCCAAGTCCTTGCTGCAGTCGCCGTACTTCTTCAATTCCTTCCTGTAACGGCTCCAAAACCGGACTGAGGACAGAAATTTCTTCATCACTGAACAGACCGATCAGTTTTTCAAACAAACTGTCAATCATATCCAAACAATTATAATACTCCTCTAAACTATCTTGGGTAGAGCGTAACCCTTGACGCATATTTCGAACCCCGTGGTTTACTTCATTGGCCCCGGATTGTAACTGTCCCGAAGCACTTCGACTCTCCGCCGTACCGTCGACCAATTCCTGAACCTCATCTTCCTGACCCGCCAGCTGATCCTTTGTACTGCGAAGCTCTTCTTCCATCTCCTCCAGACCCTGTTGAATTTCTTGAACCCCTTCCAAGGCTTCCCCCACCTCGTCGGTTATCAGTCCGGCCTGGTAGGGTACGGTAATCGCATCAATGGGAGAGCCCTCCGGCCGGGTTATGGTTCGTACTTCCTCAACATCTTCGATTTTCAAAAGGTCGTTCGTTACCATCTCTCCATAAGAAATCCGCTGGGCATCATCCCAATTGGGATCCTCCGCCTCCACAATTAAATTTCCGTAGAAAAACTCCCCTTCCCCGAAATGCTCTTCAATTTTTTCAAAGGCAACCACCGACTCCTGGTCCCCTTCCAGTTCATCCAGGGAATGAAAAGAGGGCTCATTCCGAAAGAGAAGCAGCAGCGGAATCATAAGAATGATTAAAAAAAGCAAAGACCAGGCGGGGTATCCGGTACTGTATCGTCCGATAAACCCCCAAACCCGATTGTTTTCTTTTTTCGTAGACTTATGGGAGGGCCAGAAAAGTTTTTGACCGATCACTCCTATAAAAAGCGGTACCCAGGTCCAAATGGCAAGAATCAGAACCACCACCGCAACGGCTACCCCCACACCGGAACGATACAGGTTAAAATCCGCGAGACCGATGGTTACAAACCCTACAAATCCCGTAATAGCACTGGACAAAACCGCCCCTCGGGTAAAGCGGAAGGTTCGTTGTACCCGCTGATGATTATCCTCACTATTATGATTCCTGCCATTTTTCTCGTCTTCCGTTAACTCCTCCTGATAACGTTTCATCAGCAAAATCACGTAATCCGTACCGATGGCAAAGGTTACCGTTAAAACAAATACCTGACTGAAATTGGATACGGGAAATCCCACATGCTCAATCAACAAAGATACAATGGCTATACTGGTAAAGTAGGAAGCCCCTAAGGTAATTAAGGGTACTAGGGGAGCAATTGGTGATTTAAAAACCACCAGCAAAACGATGTATACCAGGGCCACGGTTAAATACTCAATCATCCCTAAACGTTCTTCCGTGGTTGTAAGCACATCATCCTCGATAATCGCCGCACCGGTTGTGTAACTTTCCATTCCTTCAATCTCCGTTTTATCTTGAATCTCTTCCCGTACAAAAGAGATCTCCGATACTGTCATATCCAGCTCAATAATGACTAGGAGCAGTTCGCCGTCCTCCCCCACCAGAAGGTTTTCTTCCTGAGATCCGTCAAAGGGGGTGACCACCTCCGCGATTTCCAGTTCTCCCGGGTCTTCTATAAGATCGTCTTTCATGGTAAGGATCTTATCCTCGTAGGCTTCTAGCTCCTCTTCCATTTCATAAAGCACCAATACCTCTTCCCCAGAGGTACCCTCGTGCTCTTCTAAAATATCCTGAGCAATTTGGGTGGAGTATCCTTCGGGAATATCATGTTGCCCATGCTCCCTCACTAAAATATCTAAATCGGGAGCAATGCTCCAAAGTGAAACCATTACAAATACCCATAAAACGGCCGGTACAATCAGTCGTATATTTCTTTTTTGTCTTTTATTCAAAAAACCACCCCTTCGTTTTATGGGTACCAAATGGAAATTGTGTTTCTGTACTATATTTACTCGCGAAAGACAATCTTTAAACAGTAAATTTCGGGCGAACCAAAGGGAACGGAGGCATTCGGTACATGATGTACCGAATACCTCCGTCCCCTTTGGTTCATTTATTAATAAGGGCGATGATTTTTTCTCTCCAACGCATTGTTGGCTTTTAACTGCTGATCCCAATAATAATTAATGATCCCGGTTTTTAAAAAAGCTTTTCCAAGTAAGCTCAGTTGAACTGGTTTTCCCAGTTGTATGCATGAATCCTTCAAAATATGTCCGTGATTTATAAGTTCCTCGATGATTGTTGCCAAGGGTTCGATCATCTTTTGACGGGACTGGGGAGGCCGGGCTTTCAGCCCCTCCATCCCTCCCTTAATCACCGTACCCAAATACGTTCTTTCCAGCCGCTTTGCCAACTGCTCAAAATAAGCTTCCAAATAATAGGACTGGCTGCTTTCCGGAAATCCCGATTGAATAAAAAAGGTGATACTCCCTCGGGAGGGTTTGAGGCCTTCAATAAAATCCATCACATGGGAAGGCATACTGTGAACGTATAGAGGAAGCATCAAAAGAATATGCTCTTCTTTAGAAAACTTTTCCTGCCAGTTCCCCCACTCTTCTCGATGTTTAAGATCCCGTATTTCCACCGAGTTTTCCAATCGACGGCTGACCTCTTGTAAAATTAGTGCTGTATTACTGCCCGACCTTCGAGGAGATCCGTTATAGATCACCAGTTTATCCATTTTCTTTACGGCTCCAAAGGATTGCGCTCCTCTTTTCGCCGGCCGCCGATTCAATACCTTCAATGTGGGATGACGTAGATCCTTGATTCTATAGCCTGTTGTTTGGAACTGGTAAGCCGTTCGGTACAGGTAATCCTCTATCCGCTCCTCCTCCTCTTCGGTGAGTCCTTCCCGTTCAAAATAAAAAACCATCTCCGGTAATCGGTCATACCTGGAAAGATGCCGGGATTCTCCATCTACCAGTTTTATATAGGGATGAAAGTGGGGGATGGTTCGGTCAATAAAAGCCTTGCCCCGATGATTAATAAAGCCCTGAGCCGTATCCAACAGTACAATTACCGTATCGCTGTTCACAAAAGCTCCGTAACTCTCACTCATCCGATCCTTCAACACGCAAGTGCCCGGGGTTTTCAACCAGCAGTTCCAACATCCTGTGCAGGGGGTGATTTCCTGGTTTTGAAATTCAAATATTAAAAGATCCCCTCCATATAATTGATTGATTTCGATATAGGTCTTCGGGTCACTGTTTTTTCTTAAATCAAACAGGGTTTTCATCGGCAGGCTCCTTTATTTTTATTAACTGCATTATGATCTAAATAATTCGTTGTTTGTGAATTTTATTCCTGCTTTCGCCATCCTCCTTGATTATTCGGTTTTCGTACTCCTGTTTTTCCCATAGGGACAGACGTATAAACACATTCCGCAGACCTTTAACTTCCCCTCGGATTCCATTTTCTCCAAATAGGCCTCGCACTTTTCTCCATCAAACCTTATTTCTTGGGACTCCCCTATTACAAAGGGGTTCCCTGTAATGGCCTTTGCCGGACAGACCGCTACACAATCCATACAATCTCCACATTGATTACTCATCAGTCCTTTGCCTGGTTTTATGGGAGCATCGGTCAAAATGGTTGTCCACCGTACCCGCGGTCCATCCTCCGGGGTAATCAATAAACAGTTCTTCCCGATCCATCCCAATCCTGCCAAACCCGCTGACATTTTATGTGAAAATCCACCATACATTCGATCTTTATCCGCCTGTTTGGATGCAGGAATGGGAAACACATCATAGCCCTGCTGTTGTATAAAGTCGCTTACAGCGGAAGCCGCTAAGTCCAGACGCTGATTCACCACATCATAAGCATGATGCTTATAGTTAATAACCACCGATGGCTCCGACCTTCGGGGTAATTGATCCACGATATAGTTATTTAACGGAATTCCTAAGGAAATTCCATAAGAAAAATGACTTATATCCTCCCCCCACTGATCAAGTAATGCTTTATCTACTTTAGATAAGTCCCCCACACCAAAATAGGTAATTCCGTTTTGCCGCGCCAACGATTTGATTCGATCGGTAAGACTTATAGTACCCATCCGATACCCTCCTTTAGATAACCCCTCGCTTGACTCAGTCTCATCGATTGCTATGCTTTATCTTACCAATAGAGCTGCAAACCCACACCCACTTCTTTTATGGGGAGAACTTTGTGTATTTCCGCCTTAACTTCAAAGGAAGTGCAGTGGCAGGCATATAATTCCTGTATATTATTTTGTTTTAAGTAATCTATAGTCCGATGCACCCGTTCGTTCACTTCAAATAAATGAAATCCTCCGATAACCCCTAATACCCTTTCCTCCTTTGTAACTTCCTTGGCGTATTCAATAATATTACATATACCGCTATGGGAACAGCCGGTGATAATATAGATGCCATCTTCCCTTTTGTATACTAAGGCGCTGTCATCCAGCAAAAAGTCATCAAAGGCCTTTCCCTTAAGGATCTGTTCTCCCATAGCTTCCCGCTTCTCGAAACTGTTTGCTTGAGGGATTTCTCCGAGAAAAGTGATATTGGCGCTGATCTGCACCGGCTCTTTTGAAAGAAACAAATGACACCGATCCTTTACTTCCTCTTCATTAATTGGAGCAGATATCCTTAGACCATCTTTCTTTTTTTCATGAAAAGCTTCGGGATGGGCAATTACCGTGAAGTTCAGGTCTTTTCTATGTTCAAAATAGTATTGCAATCCTCCGGTATGGTCATCATGGCCGTGGGTAATGACAATGGTATTTAGGTTCTTCAGGTTTACACCCAAGTTTTTAGCGTTTTTCAGAAACACATCGGAGTATCCGGTATCCAACAACAGCTTTGTATCCTCATCTTCGATGTAATAAGAAACCGCTGGTTCTCCATAACAGTATTGATCGATATAGGTATTGTTATCCACCAGCACGGTAAGTTTCATCGCTTTCGCCTCCTTTAGTCTAGTAAAGCTTTTGATAATTCCTGAAAGGTTTCAAATAAGATGACAAAATCTCCGTCCCGCTGTCATCTAAGCTCTTCTTGCAACCATTTCAATTTCCACCTGGGCCCCGAGGGGGAGTTCCTTAACACCGATGGTGGTTCGTGCAGGAAATGGCTTTGAGAACTGCTTCTCATAAACCGAGTTCATCCCGTGAAAGTTTTCCATATCCGTCAGAAAAACCTTTACTTTTATGACTGCATCGGAGGTTAAGTCGGCGGAAGCTAAAACATGCATCAGATTATTAAAACACTGCTCGGTTTGGTCGGTAATATCTCCCTCCACCAATTTACCGGTAGTGGAATCAATCGGGGTTTGTCCCGATAAGTATAAAAAGCCTCCGGCCTCTACAGCGTGGGAATAAGGCCCCACGGCCACCGCTTCTTTTGCATTGAACGCTTTTCTTGCCATTGTTAACGCCTCCTTGTTTAAATTATGAGCTTCCCGGATCCTTAATAAAAAAATCAGGCTTTTTATTGCTTTCGTATGATCGTTATCGGACGGCTGATTGTCTCCGTGCCCTTTATGGGCCGATTTAAGTCCCAATCATTCCACCAGCCGATAAATTCAAAATCCTCTCTTCCCTGGAGTAGAAACAGAAATTCCTGGGGATAAATTGCCCGTCTTAGATCCTTTTGAGTAAAGCTCATTTCTTTTCCATGATCCTTAACCTGTAAGGTGATCCCCTCCTCGTAGGTTTGGGTTACTTTGTTCAACTTGCTTATGGAAAACTCCGTTTCCACTAGGATTCCCTCTTCTTCCATTTCCCATGAATCTTTTGTTTCACCTAAAGGCTCGAAATTCACACACCAATCCAACAAATAGAGCCCTCCCTTTTTCAGCACCCGGCTAATCGAGTCAAAATGGGCATTTAAATTTTCGTTGGTTTTTGCATATAAAGAACCCAGGGGGATATAAACAAAGTCCACTTGACGGGGAAGGGTGAAATCCGTCATGTCGGCACAGGTGAAATGTACTTTTCCCTTGATGTCTTTTGACTTTTCCCTTGCATAATCCAGCATTGCTTCACTGAGATCAATTCCATGATAGCGGTATCCTCGGTTTACCAACTCCCTCATATGCGGACTGTTTCCACATCCGATTTCCAAAACATTGGTTACGGGTATTTTAGAAAACCGTTGGATGCTTTCTTCAAAGGTATCCACTTCCCCTTGAATATCCCGATAGGAAAAAGCAATTTCATAATACTTCGGATTTTGATACAGATTTTCCATATGATCCCTCCATTTTATTATTTCCTACTGTTTAATTATCTTCGTTTGATTCTTAATTTTTCCCAAGAACTCGATGAATAATCATTCCGATAACTGCGGTAAATAAAACTGCCCCCATCCAAATTTCAAAACCGGGGTGATGTTGCAATCGGGCAATTTCTTCTGCACTCATGTTGTCAACAATTCTGCTTTCATTGTAGGTTTTAATCCATCCCCCGAAATAATTTCCGATAAAAATACCTGCAACAATCCCCACGGTGATAAATCTTGATAGAAGTATTTTATTCAATAGGAATAGGACGAAGGGAATAACACACAGTACTAAATAAAACATCCGGTTATGGGCCACCCACTGAAACAGATATTCAGAGTTCAACACCGTGGACACCAATAAAAACGTCAAAGCTAAAACTAAAATCCGGGCCATCCCATACATGGCTTTATTTCTTTTCATGGGCGATTCCTCTTCTCGATAAAATTATTCATTCTTATAATCGATTAAATTCTTACCCTTCTTAGACTCCCTTAATAATAGCCTATACTACTTCATTTTATAACCGTCGAGGGTCTTGTTCCCTCTACATCTCCCGGCGGAGATAAGACTGTAAAGAAGGCTTAGCAAGCTTCGAAAAGGATTAAAACCTCTGTCCGGTATCTACTGAGCCTCACAAACATATTCTCTTTCCCCTTCCGTTAAGGGTTATCCTGTTCTAAATCCTCTAGGCTCCATTCCTTATAAAATTGCCTTAAATAATCTTTCATAAATTCATGTCTTGATAATGCAATTTCTTTTCCAACCTCTGTATGCATGCGGTCTTTTAGTAATAGCAGTTTGTCATAAAAATGGGCAATTCCGGTACTCTTGTCCCCTTCTTCATATATGGGTCTGTTTAATCTCCCTCCATAGGCAAAAGTTCTGGCTATGGCTATGGCTCCAATGGCTTCCAGCCGGTCGGCATCTTGAACAATTTTTCCTTCCAGGGTTCTCGGTGTCTTCCCACTGGAAAAAGAGAGGTTTTGAATAATGTCCAACACATGCTCCATCTGGGAGGCTGTATAGCCGATCTTTAGTAATTCTTCTGACAAACTTCTGATTGCCTCCTCTATGTTGGGAGCAACTTTTTTATCAATGATGTCGTGGGTTAACCCGGCAACGTTGATAATTTCCATATCCACATCCCCGGTCATCTTGTTTCCGATATGATTTGCTATTTTCATTACCCTTAAGGAATGAGAAAAATCATGGGCGGTAACTTCCGTGTGCAATTTACTTAATGCGTATTCTTTTACCTTGTCCAATTTATTCAAACGATCTCCTCCTCCCATAAATTTTTCACAGCTCCTTTTCAGAATTCAAGGAAATGAACCGGTATTATCTTGTGCCCATTTTATTAAAGCCCAACTCGTTGGTTGCCCCGATTATGGACTGTATTTCCACTTCTATATTCCGGTCTTGTTCCATGCCTTCTTCAGCTTGATCTGATGAATCGATTTTTCCAATTACTTTATCCATAGGGGCTAGCATGATCGTTTCATTGGCATTCCCGGTTGACACTACCGCATCCGCTTTCGGATCAGCATCTGCCAGAGACTGGGAAGTGCCGTCACGGCCTGCATACTCATCGGTTACAAGCACGGTTTTGATTCCTTTCTCCTCAATTTTTCTACAATTCATCATTAAATCGGTGTCTGTGTTTCCATACTCTTCTTTTGAAATGATGACACCGTTCAAGCCTAATTGCTCTACCAATTCTGCTGTTTTGTTGGAGGCTTGATCTTTATCCTCTAAGGTGACGTTTTGATTGGTGATAATCACCCCGCAAAAATTGAGATCTTTACCGTGACGCTCATATAAATCTTCAATGATCGGATTGTTCAAATGATGATAGGAGGTATTCTTATCGGAGGCGATTACGCAGTTGCTGCTGACAATCGCTCCGTCCATGACTTCTGTGGGATACATCAACCTAGGTGTTATCTCTTTAGCGTCCACACCATAGACATATGTATCGTGTCGGAGCCCCTGGCTTTGAAGCATATAAACGTAACCCACCTTTGGTAAGTCCGGGTACTTATGTCCTTGTGCTTCTATGGGTAGGGTTTCGTAGACGGTTTTATCTTGAGTTCTTACCTTTTCACAGCTTTTGCCTATATACCGGGCAATTTTAAGACCCGCCAGCCGCAGAGCCTCTTCATACCGCTGGGTTTCCAAACCACTTATCGGTTCACAGTCCAACACGAGATTTTTCATTTTTGAAAAGGGCGTGTACGCTGCTCCCGGACCGGACATGTCGATAATTCCTTCCTTTACTCCGGCAACTTCTCCGAGGGGTACTACTGCCACATTTTTAAAGGCTTTGGTAACACCCTCGCCCACCGGATCCGCACCGCCGAGCAAGCCGGGGAACAACTCACCAGCTCCCGAAACTTTAACTCTGGGTTCAATTACATCACGAACGGAATATAGACGGACGGATTCTCCGGGTTTAACAATGTCGATGTGAACTTTGGCAATTCGCTTATCTTCCTTAATGATTTTAATGATTTCCTCTCTGTTCACGGTTAAAGTGGTACCACGAATCCCGGTATCCTCTCCGAAGATCATATCATCCAGCCAAAATTTTTCCAACGTAAGCTTCATAATTCTCCTCCTCCCTATTGATAAAGATCATTCTTCATCTTTCAAGCAGACCGCTACCCTAAGCCTTTACGTCTTGTTTTGATTGACTATTCCGAAAACTTCAGATGCATTTTTCCTGCGATCTACGCTTCCTCCTCTAGTTTAGCCTTCCTCTGCTATATCATTAACGATTTCATATAGTATGTTTTCATCGAGCACGGTAAAACTTGCATTTTCATCTCCATATAATCTTCCAATCACTGCTTCGTTTACCGTAATCAAAAAATTCCCTTCCCTAGTATGAAAATCCAAATAAAAATCCTCTACCGGATCATGGATTTCCTCGGTTTCCTCCAGGTTCATATTTCGTGGTTTTTCAACAATCTCATCGATTGTCTCTTGGTCTTCAATGACTGCAACGGTTGTGCCGTCGTCCAACCTTATTTCGATTTTCTCCACTTCCCTACCACCGATTAACTCTTGTATCTTGTCACCATAGGTTACACTTCCGTTTTGAAAAAAAATAAAAACCATGATCAGTGCTACAGAGATTAATAGAAAGATTCCCCGATTCTTCATTATATCTCCTCCAATTCTTGAATTCAGTTAAAAGTACTCTATGCCTTCCATTTTAACCCCACAAAAAAACATCTCGATTATGGATCTTACAGTAGTTGTGCCACCTATTAGATTATACATCCACAAATACCGACCCCTGCTTATTCTCCCGTTTTTCTGCAGCAGGGTATTCTTCTATACCATACTCGGTGTGACCAGGTACAAGCCTTTGGATACCACGGTAATAAATGTAAGAATATATAATGAAGATACCCTTATTAGGTTACGACTAACATAATAAGAAATGTCCTGGGAATGTAAAGCAAGTACCATAGCTATCATTATGCTTCAACTTTTAAGTGAACAATTATGTACTCATTATTTAATCCTTATACCATAACCATGTGCCTTAGGTTTCCTCTTCCGTCCCCTTCCTAAACCTCATAAGATTCCATGCAAAAAGGCCCTGTCGAGGAGAACAGAAAGGATCTTTTCACTTTGCTCAAATCAATCTATCATGTTCCATTTGTCGTCGAAGGAGTGCAAACCTTCGAGCAAAAGATTCTCTCCTTGTATCCGGAAGTCGGTCTTTTCACCAGGAATTCTCAAAACTCCCTTATCATCAAAGCTCATAGCAAAACTATAACCTTCCTCGGTGTGGAAAAGGACAATATAATTACGCCCCATCGCTGTACGTGTCCGATTGAGTTCCATTTCAGATAGATCCGAGGTTAATTTTGATATTTTCTCCTGCGAAATTAATCTTATATTTTTATCCTCTTTTTGCGTGTAATGTCGAATGGAAATTTCAGAAATAGTTTTTCCTCCTAAATTTCTTTCCAGGAGGTTTCCATAAGTGGTCTGCCGTTGGTTTATAAAAACAAAGGAAACAATGACTATTCCTAGTAGTATGAAAAATTTCAATAATAACTTCTTATTTTTCATGCAACTCTCTCCCATTCTTTTCTTTCAAAGAGTGAACACTTCGGTACCAAGTCTATATAGCTACTATGCCGGGCTATTAGTATTTATGATATGTTTTTCTTTTTTATTGTTCCAAAATTTAGAAAATATAGTGTCATTATACCATTAAAAATCTTGGTCTTTCAAGGGAGTATTCTGAATAAAGATATAATTCTCCCCGTCGGATAAATCCTCAGCGAACCTGTAATCAAGATAGTGAAAGTTTTTTAATGCCTCTACATCCTTGACCTTCTCCTCCGCCATAAAGCGAACCATTTCACCCCTGGCCATTTTTACCCGGGCTGCTTTTTCTACGACTTTGCCCTTTTCCCTCTCTCCGAAAACACAGTTGACCAGGCGAATGGAGTCGTTCATATAAGGGGTAATGCTTTTACTGTATTCCTTGGATGCCAGGTTTACGATACAATCACTTTCCGAAAACAGCTGTTTTGCCAACTTCCCTCCCCAATAATCATAGAGGGTTGCAGCTTCAAACGCCTTCAATTTCGAGGCCATCTCCAGCCGGTAGGGCACCACACCGTCAAAGGGACGAAGAATGCCGTAAAAGCCCGATAAAATCCGCAGGTGCTCTTCTAGGTATTCCAATTCGTCATTGTCGAATACCCCCGGGGCCATATATTGATACTGTATCCCTTCATAGGCCAGGATCGCCGGGGTTAGTTGCCGGGTAAGGTCCATGTTTTGAATTCGATTGTAATTCTCATTTGCTATTTTATCACTGCATTTCCAAAGTTTTTTTAACTCTTCATAACTGATACTCCTTAAATATTTTAAAAGCTTTTCCGTCTCCTCTAAGAAATCCGGTAAGCTCCTGTATTCTAAGGAATCCGTGTCCCGCGTCATTTTCTTTGCCGGTGAAATAATTATTCGCATAATTGCCTCCTGTCTAATCCAAATTTCTGTTCCTTAGTTAAAATCCATTTTATAGGTGTTCACGCCAACTTTCCACGCCTTTTTTGAAGGTCACCAGAGACCCTAACCGATCGCATAAATCTTGATCCGGAAATTCTTTAGCTAAATATTTTTCTTCACGCCTCGGATCTGTCATGGAACTTGTAATTTGATAAAAAGAAACAATTTAGCTCTTCGTTATAACTCCAGACCTCTAGAAAGCCCTCCAATGCTTTTTCCCATGGTTCCACTGATAAGCTCCATCCCTTCTTTTCCGATTTGCTTAGCATTTTAATTTATACTTCTTTTGCACTCATTAAGGCATTCTAAAATGAAAAGATCCAGCGCTTTTAGACCTTTCCAGCGATTCATAAAATTTTCGAGGATAATTGGAATATAAACAAAACCATCCGCAGCATATTTATTAGCTTTTTTAATAGCCGCCTCTTTATTATTTCTATTGATAATCCAAATTGAAGCGGCTCTTATAAAGTTCTCTTCAAAAACATTCAGCCAAGAATCATTATCTTTGTCCCAGGCGTATTGGTACTTTACCATCTTTTCAAAAACCGGTTCAATTAAAAAGGTATACCGCTTTATTAGATCAGCGGATTCATCCAGTTTGTTGCCTAAAATTTGGTGAAGATATTCATGGACAATTGCAACAGCATTCGGTTTTGACTGAATTACATATACCCGGTTTTTCATCGTAACGAAATCAGCAATTTCAGGAGCTTGTAAGCTGTTGGGAACAAAAATTAACGAAGGAAATTTGTCAGCTTTTAAATCAAAGGCTTCTCTTACTAAACCCATTGCTTGATGAATTATTCTATTATACTCAGGTTCCTCAGATTTAACCCTTCTACAATACGCCTTCCATAGTCCATGAAATCCAGGGGTTTTAACAACCCGATTATGAATGCACGGTAATTCTTTAACCCGTTGTTCGATTTCTTCCTTTTCACTTGTTAGTTTAATTTGATCGAGACTGTTAATATGGTTCATCACCTCATCAACGTCTTTATATTGTATTGTATTCTCATCTGAAACATATAAACTGGCTAATGTTAGAATAAATGCCCTGGGCCAGTATGGATTCACTTCACATGTTGAATTTTTAGTCCATTGATAATAGTCTGTAATCCGGTTATCCCAATCCATATTTTTGATTTCTTCAATCATTTCTTTATTGCTACTGCTTTCACTCATATCATAACCCGCGGCAACCAATCCCACATAAACAGCAAAAACGTACATATTTAAAGATACCTTGCTCATGTTTTACCTCCTTGAAATGATTGTAGTACATTTATAATTAACAAACACATTACGCTTCATCCCCCCAGGCTAACCAGATTAAGACCAGGGGTTCTTCACTATCATTCCAAACCACCTGATCGCCTTTTGGAGGAATATAGTAAGACTCATTTTTTTCGATTTCTACGGATTTATTGCCAATCTTTGCATATCCCTTACCCTCTATAACGATGATTGCCTGATGAAAAGGATCGGTATCCCCCGGTTCATTCATCTGTTCCCCTTTTTTAACCATATACCATGCACTTCTAAAACCGGGATTATAATATAGAGGAATTGCATTTGCTCCATGAACTTTCCGTGCATATTTCTCCCCTAGGTTAATTTTTTCCGGCACTTGCACATTAAAAAAGTGCATTAAGAAAAAATATAAATTCTTCATGTTTTCAGGATTATAGCCGCCCTCAATCTCCCAGTCCAGGGGAGCAGGATCTGACACATGGGCTTTTCCCGCTGCTGTAAATGCAGTGATTTCTCCACGGTGTATTTTTTGCAGAACTTCTTCGCTTGTAACCAGGGTACAGTCCACATTTTTTGAAGCCGTATCCTCCAATAACACATTGCCGTTTTCAATATTTATATTAAAATACTCCTCGCTACCTTCTATTTTCAGCTTAATATTCAAGCAGAAGGCTTCATCAATCATATTTTGAAAATGCTTTGCCATACGGTCTAAAATGTCCACCGGTTCCATAAGTATCCTCCTTTAAAATAGTGATTTCCATTGATGGCTTGCCCTTAATAACAATCCTGTTACCTTACTTAAATGCGATAATATTATACACTTTAGATGTCAATTCTTTTCCGCCGTTTACAGATATAATATACAGTTTTATACTTATTTCAACGCTACTAAAACCGGTTAGCACCTCCTTTAATTCTTTTATATCCGTATAATGATGGAGAACCCCTTTTTCTCCTTCTCTCGATCCGACAAAAGTAT
Source organism: Isachenkonia alkalipeptolytica (assembly GCF_009910325.1). Classification (NCBI taxonomy): domain Bacteria; kingdom Bacillati; phylum Bacillota; class Clostridia; order Eubacteriales; family Clostridiaceae; genus Isachenkonia; species Isachenkonia alkalipeptolytica. The sequence continues at coordinate 137,918 of NZ_SUMG01000004.1, read as the reverse complement.
GTGGCTCAATTAATGCCCCCTTCCCGTATGACTCATCTTCTTTTGAGAGCATATCAAAAGCAAAGCATCCTCCCTGTTTAAGCACTAGGTAAACTTCACGGATGCCCTGCTTAATCTCCTTAAGCGTACCATGATGCAACGTGGATTTACACAATACTGCATCAAAACCTCCATCTTGAAATCGTAAATTAGTAAAAGAGTCATTATAAAATTTTATGTTTCCAATGTTTTCTTGAATGCTTTTATCCTTTGCTTTTTCTAGAGATTCCAAAGATGCATCGACGGCAAATACCCTTTGATGATTCTTCGCTAGAATTAAAGAATTCTTACCTTTCCCACAGCCTAAATCAAGAACCCGTTGATAATTGTTTCTTTTAAACAATGAAAACAAACAACTATCAAACTCCGACATCTCAATTTCATAATCCCCATGAACTTTTTCCACCTTAAGTTTTTCTATTGTCCATTGCACTTCTCTCCGATCTGACATCTTACCAGCTCCCTACTAAGTTCTATTTTACAGAAAACATCCGATGATTTTCTCCTCTTGTTTTACAAAGGCCCGGTAAAGAATCATTTCCTGATCCAAGTTTGTAAGTCTCCATTGTTGGTACGTCCCGTCCCCTTCTATAGTATCTTCCCTGTTGCCTATTAATCGTAAAAACACCTTTCCTTCTCCGCCGGATGCCTTCGGCTTCGATATCCAGCATGTTCGAAATAACACACCATTCTTTAGGTAATAACCGCAGTGGTGCTGATTTTTCCGATCAATCATAAAAGGGGGATCGCCTTGATACAGCAGCTGGTTTCTTTTAAGGGCATGTCCTAAAGGAGCCACGGACGCAATGACTTCCTGGAATCGTCCGGCCTTCTCAAATTCCAATTTTTTTGCAGCGAGGTCCCTTTCCTGCTCCAGGTTTCGAATCCATTGATTGTAGTTTTCCTGATTTCCAAAGATCTCTTTGAGCCAGCGAACTATTTTTGTTACCCCTTCCGTCGGGTAAGCCACGGGTAACGGCTGATAGGACCAGTCTTCCAGCCAAGTAAAGTTATAAAGGACTTTCAGTCGGTCCTTAAGGGCCTTGGGATTTCGAAAGGGACCGATCAAAAAGTGGTCTTTTCTCTTTTCCTGTAGAGGATCTTGATCTTTCCCAAGAGGGATTTCCCGCCACCGCCAATTGACTTTTCCAGCTTCCGGTACCAAATAGCCGTGACGGGCATTACTTTTCATCTGCTGATTGTACTGGGGATGATGGCGCTCAATCAAAGCTTGCTCCAGCCACTCCGCTTCCAATTCCGTAGGGGTGGGGGTTACTTCGATAAAGGTAATAAAGCCCTGCATTCGAAGAAGTTTCTCCGGTCCCTCCCCCTCCCCTTTATTTTGAAAATAGGAGTTTACCCGACTTTTTAAATTCACGCTTTTTCCAATGTACAGCACCTCACCCTGTTGGTCAATAAAACGGTATACTCCAGGGGACCTGGGGAGGTTTTTCCGATCGTTGGAATTGTATAGGATTGTTTTCATAGGTTTGATCCACCTCAGTCACTATAGGTTATGATAATCAAAAAAATACTAAAGCAAAGCGAAGAAATAAAAGCCGAATATCAGAATCATGGTCAAAATTCCCAGGGTAATATGGAGTCCTAGATACAGCTCCGATGGTTCCCCCTTTTCCACCCACAGAAAGTGCTCCACTTTCCAAGCAATGTCCGGCAGAAGGATGACAAAGGCTGCTCCGATGGATATGAGGGTAAAAGCAAAAAACAACCGGCCCCAATTCCCGATAAAGCCTTCCTTAACGGTGGGAACCGTGCTTTCCAGTCCGTAAACCAGTTGTACATCATAGGGCAGATTTTTGATTTCCCCATGATTTCTCGAAGGCATCCTTCCCGCTCCGCTAGACCAGCCGCTATCCGTAATGGTTTGCGTGTAATCGGACCCGGTATTCCGATGTATTCGAAAGCCTTGTTCAAAAAAATTATTCGAGGCTACCTGCAACTGATAGTTTTGATAACTTACCTGATAGTCTGTTGCAAAGGACACCGGATTATTTTCCGGATTTTCCATAGTAACCGTAAGACGGTCCCGCTCCCTGTCTCGAAAGAAAATTTCCTCCCCCTCCATTGCTTCGTATCGAAACAACGTTCCCTCCACTTCAAAGGAGGTTTGTTGCCGATAGATTAATTGGTTTAACAGGAGATTCAACCCGATCAAAGCTACTGATACAACCAACAACCACTTTCCCCGAACCTTCCAGTTTTCTTCTCCCCAGATGACATTCATGATCTACCCGCTCCTCTTTATGAGATTTTCCTTATGTACTATTATTCGACTTGCCTCTACGATTTTCCTTTGTTTTTTGAATTCTTTTCGAGAATTTTCTTCCTCCCTTTCGGTTTCCTGATTAAGCTTTGGATATTTGTGGTATTAATGTAAAATGTCAAATATTTTTTGCCTAAAATTACAGAAAGTTGGAATGACATAAAACAACTGCATATTTGGATCCAAGCTTCCAGGCTTCCCTCTCAGAGTTACATATTTTTTCCCCTGCTCCTACCTCCTACCTTTTCTTCGAGTTTTCCTATCGGGTGGCGGGAAATTTCTTCAAACCTTAAACTTTGTTTCTTCAAACGTCCTTACGGTCCTGTTGTTTATCGGTGTCTTAAGTCTTTTTTTTATTTCACCACCTAGCCTCTTTCATTTGAACAACGAGGTGAATTTGGGATAATCGTCTTGTATAGGAAGTGGATAAAATGTTAAAATGTAGTATACTACAATTGAAGGGAATGATTTCCACATGAAAGAAGTCTTTCACCGTGATCGATTTAAAGCGGTCTTACTTAGCGGGGTTACCCTGGGACTGCTGCTAGTCCTCTTTTTGGTCTTGAATAACCTGCCTATGCTACAATCGGTTTTAGGCAACGATGAAAATGAAGGGCCCCGAGAAATCGAAAGTCTTCGGGAAGGAGAAGAGGGCACTTCCGTTGAAGCCACCGAGGAAGAGGAGGAAATAACCCTTCAGGCGGATTTTAAGGTGCCGGTACCGGAGGACTATAGGGGAAGAGGCTTCGATCCCTTTCAATACGTGAAAGAAAACGCCGACGTTGCATCCATCAGTCCCCGGTCCACGGCGGCCATTGTCCGGGATGTCCACCACATGACCCACGGCAGGTTGCGTAAAAACAAATCAATAAAACATTAGTATTACCACCCTGAAATCCTGTATTATCAATGGTTATATGATATAATAGAAAGAAAACGAGGTGGTTCGATGTCCCGCTATATTCAAGGTGAGCATAAAGATCAAGTTAGCTTATTACCGATGACATTAAACGAAATGATCGCCGAAGATCATCCGGTACGGGTGATCGATGCGTTTGTCGATACGCTGGATATGCAGCGGCTGGGTTTTCGCTATGGCGTAACGAAAGAAGTTGGCCGAAAACCCTTCGACCCGCGTCATCTGTTGAAGCTGTTCCTGTACGGATACTTAAATGGCATCCGGACCACCCGAAAGCTTGAACGGGAAGCTCACCGAAACATTGAAGTCATGTTGCTGCTGGATCAATTAAAGCCGGATGATCGAACCATCTCCAACTTTCGCCAGCACAATCCCGAAGCGTTAAAAAATATCTTTAAAGAGTTCAGTCTGCTGTGCAACGAGCTCGGCCTGTACGGGAAACAAATCATCGCCGTGGACGGCAGCAAGTTTCGGGCAAGCAATTCCCGACAAAAGAGTTTCACCAAACGCAAGGTCCAAAAAATGCTGAAGCATTATGAAGACAGTGCGAGCAAATACTTAGCACTCCTCGAAGCCGGAGATAAGGAACTAATACGGTACTTAAAGGCAAAGAAACATGGCCTTTCTTGCTTTTTAAATGAAATATTCAATTTTAACATAAAAAACAAATTAATATTTGAGTTTTAGACGACCGAAGCAAGGGGCGGGGTTGCATTTATACGCAACCTGACGGGGCCATCGTGGCCCGGGACAAATGGGGATATTTAACGTTAAACGACGAGAACATTTTTACCATATTAACAGAACTGGCGGCGGTGGAAAACCCCAGCTTTGTGGAAAAACGAATGATCGAGATGCTTTCCAACTGGTACCACGGCGATGTGGGTTCCATAGACAAGGACCATAACTTTCTTTGGGACTGGGAAGGGGGTACCATCGGTAAAGCCTCCGGAATGGATTGGGACGGCGTTGAGGAGGATATTCTTCAACGGGCCGTTCAAAACGGCTACAAACCCTAGAGGAAGTCACCGGTGAAATAGGCCTTTAGCAACACGCCTTAAGTTCTTATGTTTGATCGGAATGTCCTTTTTTCTGCTCTCTTATTTTTATCTATATATATTATTCAAATTTCAAAGATTACTTATCTTAAATTCTTGGAAATCGGGTATATACTTACTGTATGAACAGCTACTGTGCATCATTTCGCAACCTATTGAAAACCAAAAGGAGTGAATAACATGTCCATTGAGGTTTATATGAATTTTAACGGAAATTGCAAAGAAGCCGTAGAGTATTATGCTGAAATTTTCGAAACAACCGAGCCGGAATTTATGACCTTTGGTGAGGCACCAGAGGATCCCCTTTTCCACCTTCCTGAAGATACAAAGGATCGTATCATGCATGTAGGTCTTGAAATCGAAGGAACCGTGGTAATGTTTTCCGATGCTTTACCGGATAGCCCTGTGAATTTTGGTAATAATATCAGTCCGGTTGTGAACACTGATGACGTAAAAAGAATCGAGACCTTGTTCCATCGGATTAAACAAGAGGGTACCGTGGAAATGGAACTGCAAAAGACCTTCTGGAGTAAATGCTACGGCTCTGTGGTGGACAAGTTCGGTGTGATGTGGCAGTTCAACTATTACGATGAAGACGAAAATGAATAAAAAGGAAAAAAATTTCCCGACGGAAAGACCTGAAATTTATCCCTTCAGCCCTATCCAACGGGAATCCTTGCTTCGGTTTTTCTAAGTCCTTTGTATCGCTCAGATTCCTTACTGTTTGGAGGATTGATATTTTTGTTCCCAATTTTTTCGCCAGGCTTGAAATCTCATTTCCGTTACCTCTTCTAAGGTTTCTCCCTCTAAGGAATATACTCCGCCGTAATGGGGTTCGTCGTAATCGGGAAAGGTATATCCGCCGAGTACTTCATCCTCACAGAAAAGAACCCATACCCTGACCCGACCTACATCCTCTGCAACCTCTAACAGTAGTGGATGGTTTTCAACAAGAAATTCATAGGTTTCCACTGTTTTTCCAATGTATCGATCCGCATCAATCTTTTGAATCCCCCAAATCAGTGCATAATGAGGATGGGCCAGAATATCTCGATTAACTTCATAAATTTCAGTTTTTCCGCCGGATGAAACCACTTGATAGCCTTTTTCTTCTAGCAGTTTTTCCGCGGCCTGTTCCTTTTGGTCTATTTCCATGGCTCTACTGGAATTAATTGAACTGCAACCCATAAGCATTGTCCCCAGCAGGGCCAATAATACGAGTACCGATAAACACTTCGTAAACTTTTTCATATATCATTTCCCCCTTAACTTTACCCACAAGCCCAGTTTCTTCATTGTCTTCCCCAATCTTTCTTCCCTTACAGCTTCATATAGTCTTCTTTCAATAATCCAAACAATATCTCATCATGATATTTGCCATCGGTATAAACCATTTGTCGTCTTCTGCCTTCTTCAAGGCATCCTAGTTTCTTTAACATCGTCTCCGAAGGGATATTTCCCTTTAATACAGCGCCGTAATACTTATTCAACCTTCTTTCGTTAAAAGCATAGCCCAGTACAATATCCATCGCTGCGGTTCCGTAGCCTTTTCCCCGGTGATCCCGATCCACTTGCATCCCGATACTGAAGGTGCCATTTCTCTCATCGATGGAATTCAAATTAATCCCGCCAACGGTAACCCCTTCAAGATTTTCAATGCTGAACATCAATCGTCCCGAACCTTCTTTGAAATTTTTAAAGTGTTCAATCATATCCTTGGCTTCTTGAGGGGTTGGAGGAAGTTCCACTTCATAATTCAATAATCGTCGGGCAGGGGTATCATAGCGGTTGTAATAGTGTCCTTCCCAATCCGGTTCATCCATAGCCCGCAAACGAACCTTCTCATTCTGCCAGTAATAACCTTCGTACTTAATTTCTCTCATAATTTCCACGCTCCATGTAATTTTAATTTTTTCGATATTCTCGGTATTTTCGATAGTATTGTAGTTATTAGACTGAATACTGACGAGCTTTGTTCCTAAAATTCTTTTATAAACTAATACGGTAAATTCGTGAATCATCTCCCCAGGGATGATATCCTGTAGCAATATATTCGAAGCCGTACTTTTCATAATAGCCCACATGGCCGGTACAAAGATAAAGGTGCCTAAAATCTCTGGCCTTGGCATCTTGTTTTGCAGCCTCCATCAGTAATGAACCATAGCCGTGTCCCCGGTAGTCTTCTTCAACAAAAATTGCACAGATCCATGGATAAAGATCCATTCGACTGATAAAATCATTGGTGATCAAACCTGCGCATCCGATGATTTTCTCCTTCTCCATCAGCAAGTACCAATGAGGCAAGGGACTTTCCGGATTTATTGAATGGTTTATACAGTCTTCGTACACCATTTTGCTGCTTTCGCTGGCCCATTTCTGCTGAAAATACGAAATGGCTCGGTCCTTCAACTCCGGATGTGCTCTGATGGATTTTACGTTCATTTTTTATCTTCCTCTCTTATTTTCTTTGTTCAACCGTTTTTTGTAAGAACACGCTTTACGCTTTAGTAAACTGCCCTAGCCCCCAACTTATCATTATTCAGTTTTCTCTCCCTGAAAAGTTTGAACGGCTTTGCCATCAATAATTTTAAATGTAAAGGTATCTTTGTTACCTTCTGTTGTTGCCTGTAAAAATTCATTAAAATCTTCTAGGGTGATGGGCGCCCAAGTCAATTCGGTCATCATATACACCGTGAAGTCCTCAGCCAGAGGTATTTGAAGTAATTCCCGGGTATCCTTTAACTCTACGTCAAGTACTGTGCCCTCTGCAATTTCATATCCACTGATTCTTCCAACATGGGTTTCAATCTCCGGCATCTTACTCAGTAAATCCTTCACATAGTCCAGTTCACTATTGGCGGATTGTATCCTTTGCTCCAGATCATCCCTCGGCATTTGATGCTCCAATCGACTCATACGGCTTTCAAGTCCCGTAATTGACCGCTCTATATCGATGATTTCCACCGCTGAATTCCCCAAATTCTCCGAAGGGTTTTCTAAGGCTTCTGCTCTTTGATCCGGTTCCTTCAGATGATTGGCTACCATTAGAATAACTGAAAGTATAATAATTGCCGCCGCGGTAATAAGTAACGCCGGTTTGTTTTTCATAGTATCCTCCTTTACATCGTTAGTTCATAGGTTGTTTTAATTCCAGTTTCATGTTTTTCTCCTCCGTTACTTTTTTCTAAGCCATAAAGCGGCTTTGTCATCGCCGGTGCTGAACGGTTTTCTTGTCTTAATATCTCCCCAGGATTCTATGATTTCTAAATCAAACATGTTGATCATGTCGATGATTTCGCTATAACCGATGGGGTGTTTTTGTATTTCCCAGGAATATTCCTTGGTCAGTTTGTTATTCTCGTAAACTTCTAAGCGCCTTTCGGCTTTCCAGATCTTTTTCGTTCTATCTACATACACGGGCTTTGAGTAGGCTTTCAGTTCCGCCCCGTCTTTGCATACCCCTGAGGGGAAGGCCCGATTTTCCACACCTACGTTGCACCAGTAGTCCGGCAGTTCTTTTTCAATGCTGTCGGAGGAAATGAAAATGTATCCCCCTTTTTTCACGGAGTGATAGGCTTTATTTAGGATCTTTTGCTGCTCCTCCAGGCTGGCAAATTCAAAGAAGAAGTTGCCTCCAAGAATTACGGCGTCAAAACCCGCCGGCCAGCTGTAGCTCATTAGCTCTGAGTGAATGATCGATACATTGTTTTTTACCGATTCGGGCTCCGCATCCAACTTCTCTTCCAAGCGATTCAACATCATCTTTGCCCCGTCCATCCCAACAATTGTCACCCCCAATTTCGCAATGGGAAGTAGAATTCTTCCCGTGCCGCAGAACGGCTCTAACACATTTCTGCATTGATGCCGGATAAGTAACTCTGTGATTAATTCCACATCTTCCACCGTTGTTTCTTCACGGTCATAAATCTCCGCAATATGTTCTTCCACATCATAAGGATTTTGTTTGTTAATGATCAGGTTAACCGCCTCCAATTTTATCGACTGCTGTACACCACATTTTTTTATCAACGTGCATGATCTTAGCAAAAACAAGCTTTTCTTTTTGCTCCTATACTTAGTATAAAGAACCCCATCATAAAGCATAAGGGCATAGGGGCGGATTCCCACTCCGTCTCAAGACGGAACTTTGGAATTTTTCAGACTATTGATATGTTGACGAGTTATTTACATCAGCAACAGATGATTTTCATGGTATAATAAATAATAACGGAGGTTGTTTGCTTTATGAAACGGGATCCATATGAAGAAGAGGCACGAAAACAATCCGTACGGGAAGAACTCAGAGCATTGGAGTTAAAGAAGAAGGCTTCATGGAAAAACCCAAAAGATCTTTGCCGGGCAGGACACGGTCAAATGAAAAAAACAGTGTTTTGGCTTATCCAGGGTTTTATTTTTCTATTTATTACATTGTTAGCAGGACACCTTTATATAATTCCTTTTTTTAATGAATCTACTTTTCTACCCTATTTCATAATGTTGCTATTATTAGTACTTTTACATCTGTTGGCTTTTGTTATTAAAAAACTTTGGGAGCAATAGTATTACTTGTTTTCTATGTAGAACAAAAATAGAACCACCCCTGGGCCTTTACTTGGTCCCATGGGATGGTTCTTTGTTCATTGCTTTCTTTTTATTTCTTTTTCATCAAGCGCTCCAACAAACCGGGTTTTTCCACTTCTGCTTCCCGTTCATACAGTTCGTCCAGCTCAATATGGTATTCCCTTGCCAGGGCCAGGGCCTTTTCCCGATCCTTTAAATTAAACCGGGCAGCGGAACCGCAACTGGAGCTGAGATCCCTAGGAACGGGAATCAGTTTTACCTCAATCCCCTTTTCTTTTAAGGCCTTTTCAAAATTCAAGGCATGATAGGTGGTGTGAAAGGTCATAATACAAGTTTTATTATCCATTCAATCCCTACTTTTTTATCGTTAGTTGGTAGTCTTCATCGGATAGTTCCGAGATGCTCACGGCAAATCCGTTGTTCTCGGCGTAGCGCCGGATATTTTCCACCGCTACTTCCAAATCCACTAAAACCTCTACCACTTCTCCATTATAGTGATCCAAAGCCTTCTTTGTCAAGATCACCGGTTCTGGACAGGATCGTCCTCTCGCATCTACTTGATTCTTAGACATTGCTTTTCACTCCCCTTTCCATGGATACACTGGTTTCAGTTGATAATATGGCAATCCCAAGGGTTACTGCCAACCCAATCATGACCGCCACCTGACCGTTAAAAGTGCTTCCCGCAGGGCTGGAGGCCAGCCCAAAGTTATGGGCAAAAGCGGCTCCCGCCACAAGACCTACCACGGTAATAATGGCATCGGTATCTCCTTCACTGGCAAGGATCGTCTGTCTAAGAGGGCATCCTCCCAGCAGAACAGCCGTAAGGCCCACCAAGGCCATCCCCATAAAATTCCATAAATGGTCCGTATGGGCGATGGGTTGTCCTTCAAAGCCTAAATTAAAAGCTTCAAAATTAAAGAGTAGATTCCCTGCAAGATTGGCAACGAATATTGCGATCAATCCCCACATAAAGTGATAATCCTTAATCAAAATGGCGTCTCGAAAACCGCCGGCGGTACATAGCCTGGTTCGTTGCAGTACCCCTCCGATTAACAGTCCTGCAGCAAGGGCCATCCAAATCGGCGCCGTAGCCGCACCGGGACCTTCAGTGCTAAAGTAGATGAATGAAGGTCTTAGCAGCAGCAGCGCTAATAGCGCCACTGCAAACAGGGGCATGGTATAGCCTCCTACCGGCTTTTGTTTTACACTTCTTCCTAAGCTAAAGCCCTGCTTGATAAACTGAATGCCGACGAAAATCCCCGTCACATAACCGAATAAACCGGTTACAGCATTCAAATCTCCATTGGCCAGGCGAAGGATCATCCGTAGGGGACATCCAAGAAATACCAAAGCCCCGATCATCAGAAAAAAACCTAAGAGGAATCGGATAATCGGAGAGGAGCCACCCCTTACCCGAAATTCTCCTTTCATTTTGGAAATAATAAAGGCTCCGAGAATAAATCCGATAACTTCCGGGCGGATATACTGCACCACGCCGGCCTGATGCAGTCCCAGGCCGCCGGCCATATCTCTGTAAAAACAGGCAACACAGACCCCCATATTCACCGGGTTTCCGAATAACACCAACAGGCTTCCCAGCTTTCCCACCATAAGTCCCGATAAAATAATTTGTAACCTTGACGACATAACCTTCCCTCCCTAATATGATTTTGTAAAAAATATGTATGACAAGCTCTATATTATCAAATTTTTAACATAGTGTTAAATTGATTTATTTTATCTATTTTATAAATTGAATTGCGTATTCCTATATCTAAATATGTAAAATTTCTTTATTCCTCTTAGGATAAAAGCTTTCGATATATAAAAACCTCCCGCCTTATTCAACGGGAGATTTTTTAATCTTATGCTAACTTGCTTTGTTCCATAGTTTTCTTATAATATGGGGTATGGATATAAATTTCCTGTTTAATGGGATTGATCTTATGCTTCATTATGGTGTAAACCATAACAGCAAATACTCCGATATTAATCGTTAAGGAGGCTAAACTCAATCCGAATAAAACATTTTCACTATAGGTAGGCAAAACACTGAAATATGCAAAGTTTTGAAAATCCACACTTAGGGAAAACATGGCATATAAGGATAGAATTTGCGCCCGATGTTGTAGCCAAGCTCCTCTTTTAAACATCCATTCCCCCAGTAATGCAGCAGTTAGAATACCGAAGCCCGCATACAGGGAACGAGTGGAAATACAGTTGTATACATAAGCAAAGTTCCAAATTGTATAACCGATGATATACAGCCAGGTCATATCCGGCCAGATCATATCCCGGGAGGCATCCTTCGATACTTTTATTCCGGCAAAACCGGTTAAGGTAAGAATACAAAGGATCCCGGCGATGCCATTAAATATATTCCATATCCCTCCTTGGATTAAAATCCCTCCGGGGTCCACGGTTAGAGTTTGATAGGTAAAATACACTTCAAATTCCCGATATACCGCTTCTGCTATATTAATCGCCAATATGGCTCCGGGAAACAGCAGGGCAAATTTTTTGTTCCCGATGCTGGTGAATCGAATCAATAAAAATCCATAAACCCCGATTAAGGCAGAAACCACCTTAACTCATCCAAACCAGGTGTTTCCCGTAGGGGATCCTAAAACATCCAGATACACCCCTAAGGCCAGTAGCACCGGAAGTACGCCGAAGGCGAAAATTGAAATCTTTAACGACCTTCTGGTTGCTTCGTTTAACAACACAAATGCAGCGATAAATAAGATAATTCCTATAATACCTTTCACACTGACACTATCATAAAATACGGACATAAGTACCCTCCTTTATTTTGTTTCAAACCCAATAAATTTGATATTAACTTATGATGACAATCTACTTGTAGTATTCACCTTGCCCCCTTTCGTCATTAGTTTAACAATTTCTATAAAAATATATAATGTCAAACAACCTTTAATCGAAAGTCCAGGACTCTCCTTTAGATGATGGGAGCTACTGATCAGTAGCCCTGAATTTCTTTAATGTTAAACTCCTGGCCGGAGATCAGGGTGAAATTTTCTCCCTTACAGCCGGGACAAACCTTGCGATGATCAACGATGTTATAGCTTGCCTTACAGAAATTACAGGTCCCCTCTGCAGGCAAAGAAATAATTTCCAACTTCGTTTCTTCATAAGGTGTCTCGCTTACTGCTGCGGGATAACACTCTTCGATGAATCTTGGGATAGCCTGAGACAACTGTCCGATTTCCAGCACAATTTTTTCTACTTTCGTGACATGATTTTCTTCTACAAAACCATCCACCACTTTGATTACTTCATATACAATCCCTAACTCATGCATCGAAGTCCTCCTTTCTTTTATTATCCCCCTCCCTTTTTATTGGGAGGGGGCAGGATCCTACCGTGTTTTTACAAAAGGATTCACTTTATTGATCGTGATCTTTGCTTTTCTTGTGACCGCATTTTTCAAAACGGTTTTCGGTAATTCATCTATCTCATATCCCTCTATCTCATGAATTTTTTCCAATTCAATGGCATCAAACTTGCATTTCAAAGTACAAGCGCCGCAACCGACACAGAGGTATTCATCCACTTTCGTCGCACCACAGCCCAGGCACCGGGCGGTTTCCTTTTCAATCTGTTCTTCGGTTAAAATTCCTCTTAAATCCTTAAAGGTGGTTTTAGACTCTTTCCCATCCACGTGTTGAATTCGTTGACGTTCCGTTCCGTCATAATCTACGAAGTCCTCTAAGTTTTCTTTATTCAGCATTTTATAGGAATGATTGTCCCGACCAAAGGTTAGGGACTGACCATGCTGAACAAACCGATGGATGGACACGGCCCCCTCTTTTCCCGCAGCAATAGCATCAATCGCCAGTCTTGGACCGCTGACCACATCTCCCCCGGCAAAGATATCCGGTTTGGAGGACTGCAGGGTTACCGAATCCACTTCAATAGTGTTTCGTGGAGTTAAGTTTACCTCCTCCCCTTTTAGTAAGTCTCCATAATTAAACACCTGCCCAACAGATAATAATACCTGGTCGCACTCTACAACCTTTGTCTCACCCTCATCGAATACCGGATTAAATCGTCCCTGAGCATCCATTGTGGAAATACACCGCTTAAATTCCACCCCGGTTACTTTGTTGTTTTCCGAAATAATTGCTACAGGTCCCCAGGAGTTATGAATGTTTACGTCTTCTTCCAGGGCTTCCGCCACTTCTTCTTTGTGGGCCGGCATATCTTCTCTATTTTCCAGACAGTAAATATCGCTTTGGCGAACGTCATCCAGTCGAACCGCAGATCTTGCAACATCAATCGCTACGTTTCCACCACCGATTACGATGGTTTTTCCCCTTACCCCGGTATCTTCGCCAAGAGCGGTTTTGCGAAGGAAATCCACACCGCTTTGTACACCTTCCGCCTCTTCCCCTGTAAGACCCAGTTTTCTTCCCGACTGAGCCCCAATGGCTACGAAGAAAGCATTAAACCCTTGTTTTCGTAAATCTTCTATGGTAAGATCTTTTCCGATTTCCACTCCGGTCTGAAAGGTTGCACCCATTTGCCGAATCACGTCGATTTCCGCATCCAGTACCTCTTTTTCCAGTCGATAGGATGGAATCCCCAGGGTGAGCATCCCCCCTAATTTCTCTTCCTTTTCAAATACGGTAACATCATAACCGTCAATGGAAAGATCATAGGCGCAGCTAAGTCCCGAAGGTCCGGAACCGATGATGGCTACTTTTTTATCATGAAAATCATTTCTCTTTTTCGGCATGTAGCGGGTGGTACTGTCCAAATCCTTCTCGGCGATAAATTTCTTAATATCATCCACGGCTACGGCTTCATCCACATCACACCGGGTACAGTCTTCCTCGCAAAGTCTCGGACAAATCCGTCCGCATACCGCTGGTAGGGGATTATGCTTTTTGATCAGCTCCAAGGCTTCCTGATATTTCCCCTGAGCGGCCAGTTTGATATAACCCTGTACCGGAATATGCACGGGACAATTGGTAATACAGGGAGAAGTTCCTGACTCCAGAGAGTTCTGACGGTTTATCCGATAATCACTGTTCCATTTATCCTCTTTCCACTCGGTATTTCTTGGCGTCACTTTGGTGATGGTCTCATCAATTTCTTCCTTGGAACATAGCTTTTGTCCTAGTCTTAAGGCATTGGTGGGACAAACATCCACACATTCCCCGCAAGCCACACATTCAGATTCATCCACCACGGACTTGTAATTGGACCGTACGATATCATTGTTTAAATACTCATTAGCCAGCCGCATGGCGTAACACCCGCAACCGCAACAGTTGCAAATAGCATGGGTCTTACCGATCCCATCCAGATTGGGAACCGAGTGCATCAATCCGTTGTCTTCCGCTTTTTCAATAATCTCAAAGGCTTCTTCCCGAGTAATTTGTCGTCCTCTTCCGGTTTTAATGTAATACTCCGCCGCATGACCCATTTGAATACACATGTTTTCTTTTAAATGACCGCAGCCTTCCCCCATGGCTTCTCTAGAGGTTCGACAGGAACAGTCGGATACCGTAAATACTTCCTCTTCATTTAAATACTTGGATATCTCTTCAAAGGTAGCTTTCTTTGTATTGGCATCAATGGACCGCTCGATGGGCAGCACCCGCATAGGTCCCCCTCCAATAGGCATAATCCCCGCAGCCATGGGTCCTTTTTTACTTCCAAAATAATAGAAGGCTTCCGCAACTTCCGGATGTTTTTCTACAATTTCTTTATTAATATTTATTAACTCCAGATGGCCCGGAACAAAAATGTCCTGCCAATACATATCCACACCGTCGACGGTTATCACAAAAGATGCTCCGGCCCAGGCTATGTGATCTAAGGCTTTTTTTACTTTTTCGTAGGGTTCTCCCGCTTTTTTCCCCACCTCTTCAGCGCTAAGCTTTTTACGAAATTCTAAATGCATGGCGATTTTCGCTTGATAAGGATCTACAATCGGTTCTAGGGCATAATATTCCGGGCCAAAAGGAATCGCTTCTCTGCTACTACCGGCCTTGGTTCTTCCAATTTTGTTGGCCAGGTCTAAAATTTCTTGTCGGTACTCCCGCCCATCAACATCCGCCCAGTTCAGCGCAAAATTAAAACGCTTTGATTTATTAAAGTTGGTCTTTTCCTCTACTTTTGCCATTTTTCTACCCCCTATTTAATGTATCCATCATCCAATCCGTAAGCGCCGCTACCCCTTCCCCGGTTTTAGCGGAAATCGGGATGATTTGGATGTTTTTATTCAATTTTCTCACCCGTTCTTCCAATAATTTCATATCAAAGTCGAAGTATTCCGCCACGTCGATTTTATTCACCACCAATAAATCCACTTTTCCGAAGATCTTCGGGTATTTTAAAGGTTTGTCGTCTCCTTCAGGAACGCTAAGCACCGCTATGTTTTTCATCGCTCCGGTGTCATATCCCACAGGACAGATTAGGTTTCCGATATTTTCCAAGAAAACCAGATCCAAATCCCCGACCTCTAATTGATCAATCCCGGTTCTAGCCATAGTGGCGTCTAAATGACAAAGGCCCTCGGTATGCATTTGCACCGCTTTGGCTCCAGCTCTTTGAACGGTTAGGGCGTCCACATCGGAATCAATATCCGCTTCAATCACCCCAACTTTGACTCGATCTTTCAAAGCGTTGATAATACTTACTAAAGTCGATGTTTTTCCACTTCCCGGAGAAGACATCACATTAATTAAAAATGCATCCTGTGCTTTTAAATATTCCCGGGTTTCATTGGCCACCTTCCTATTGTCCTCATGAATATTTTTTTGAATCTTAAACACCTTTAGCTCCTTCATTGCTATCACCCTCCTTGTCTAAATTATAACAAGCTTTTCAAAGAGTACAAGTTCATCTAATTCCAATAAATCCGACTTTTTTTACTTTACCTTTCTGTTCACATTGGTGTATAATGAATT
Source organism: Isachenkonia alkalipeptolytica (assembly GCF_009910325.1). Taxonomy (NCBI): domain Bacteria; kingdom Bacillati; phylum Bacillota; class Clostridia; order Eubacteriales; family Clostridiaceae; genus Isachenkonia; species Isachenkonia alkalipeptolytica. Next base: position 122,093 of record NZ_SUMG01000004.1, on the reverse strand, counting down.
TATTAGTTAATTTTTTGACAGAATTGCTTATTTTGATTGGCCCATACTTTTAAATATGTACACACTTCGCTAAAGTAAATTTTTTTTTGAGGGGTTGATATGATGGATAAGGATCATAAGTTTCGTATCCTGATGGAGGGGCAAAAAAAGGGGGTATCGGCCACCTGTGAAAAACACGGTATTTCCCGAACCCTTTATTATCGGTGGCTGAATCGATATAAATCCTACGGCATTGAGGGACTAAAAAAACAAAAGAGAAATTTTACACCGGTAAACAAAACCAAACCCGAGATTCTATCCGCCATTCTGAGTCTGGTTAAAAAACATCCCTCCTACGGCCCCCGGGAACTTTGTTACTTATTGGGGGACATCGGCTATCAAATCAGTGAATCCGCGGTTTACAACACCCTCAGGAGCCATGGTTTATCCACCAAACAGGAACGACTCCGTTTTGCCAAAGGAAAAAAGAAAGCCCTTCTTAAAAACGATATTTCCTTTAAAGACTTAGCCTCAGGGGAATGCTGGCTCGCCTGGGCCACTTATTATGGAGATTTCAAAGGAATCGGCCCCGTCTACGAATATACGATTTTCGACTATAAAAGCAAAATCGCCTGTACCCGACTATACAGTACTTTAGCCTCGGATAATTTTAAAAACCTTTTAGAAGCACTAGCCCTTCCCGTGGCCCAGAGTTTGAATATGGAACTCAAGTTTCTCTGCTTTTTCGAAGAAGGGAAGGACATGGAAAACTTTTCAGAATCCTTCTTTACCGATATCTTCACTATTATTCGAAACCAGGGATTTGCACTGGATATTCATCTGTTAAAGCAGGGAGCGTATGTGCCGGAAATTCAACAATTTAGAAAGGACTATACCAATCGCTGTCTATCCTTTCTAATGCCTTATATCAAAAGAGAAACTTCTTTTAACGGACTTAAAATCTTTCTTCAAGAGTACGTCAGGGACTATAACCTTCATCATAAGCAAACCTACCAAGAAAAGGATTATTCTCCCGTGGCGTACCATGTTCATACCACGGACAGTAAAATGATTTTGCCCCTATGGGCTTATATGGATCGATTATACTAGGAGGGATCACAGATGCACTATGCAATCGTCGGCGGAGGATTTAGCGGCCTGTTGGCCGCCTATCTGTTGGAGAAGAAGGGGCAACGGGTTACGGTATACGAAAAAGAGGAGATACTCGGCGGACACTGTCGAACCATTGTCAACAAAGATCTTTATGGTGAAATCGGAACGGTTTTCAGTTTTTCCGATTCTATTAAGGAACTGCTTTTGGAACTGGGTGTGGAGTATACGGAGCGATACACCTATCGGAATTTTCTCGATGAAAACTTCTCCAAGTCTGAACACGTATCCTTTGATACGGTAAAGCTGATCATGAAAGATCTCAATCGGTTAAAAAAACTGATGGAAAATCATTACCCTACCGCGGAAAATATGAATTACGGGAGAGTCCCGAAGGAATTACTGCAACCCTTGGACCAATTTCTTATGGTCAACAACTTACATAGGATCCGCAGCCTGGTCTCCCCTATGCTCTCCTCCTTCGGCTTTGGCTGTATTTCCGAGATCCCCGCCTACTACGCCTTAAATATTTTTACTGTGGATACAATTTTATCTTTCATCAAAGGGGAAAAACTATTATTTGTAAATACGGGCATGTCCGAGATCATTGATAAACTCAGTGAAAACATCTCCGATATCCGCTATTCAATGGATATTATATCCATTGAAAAAAAAGATTCCGGAGTTTCCGTTCAAACCCCTTACAGTGAAGAACGCTATGATCAGGTACTGTTAACCGCTAAACTTCCGGACCTTGTTCTTAAAAGTGAATTTTTCTCCGAGGCCATGGGGAAACTCACCACTAATCCCTATTTTACCTGTGCCTATGAGATAGAAAACCAAAAGATCGTTACTACCTACTTTAAGCCTCATTTAGGAAAAACGGAAAAAATACAGTTTTTCCATATTTTTAAACAGAATAACAAATCTCTATTAGTGGCCTATGCCTACGGTTTTTCAAATCCGGATTTAGTCAACCAAATTACAGCGGATATTGAAAAGTCCGGTGTGAAAATCAAAAGACTGATTACCGTAAAACAATGGGATATTTTTCCCCATGTGCCCGGGGATCTCCTACGGGAAAACTACTACACGGAAATTTTTGAACATCAAAAAAAAGAGCCTATAAAAATTCATTGGCTCTTTGATATCAAAACCTTCTATATCCAATTTATATACTTCGGTTAAAAAAGATGTAGAAAATATGTGTTAATTCTCCCATACCGACCCTTTCAGATCCTCTTCATTTACCGGCTTATCATTTCGCATAATAAAGAGGAAAATCGGTCCCATAAAGGGAAGAACCACACTGAGGATCACAAACAGCACCGCCTCATCGGGGCGATAGATGGTGTAGAGTTTGTGAAGAGCAAAAATATTGTTCACAAAGGCGGCTAAGCCGATTAATCCCCCAATCATGGGAATCGGAGTGAAGATGGAAAAACAACTATTCTTTCCTTCCACTATAGGTAAAACTTTGATCCACCATCTTAATATAACTTCCTTTATCTTTTCCAATCAAATTATTGCAGGGACACCGATACTTCTCGTCCCTTTTTTCGATGTGATAAACTTTATTCATTCGGCTTTTATGACATTTTAAAACTTTTCCCTTGCCGATTTTTTGGTATTTGAATAATTTCTTTTTACATTTTGCACACTTAATGGTAAGCATGGAAAAACTCCCTTTTATCGAATAATGTTCTTCTTCAATAAATACCTGAACCGATCCATCGGCACCCCATTGTTGATCTCATCTTTATAAGAGCAGAACTCTTGGATAAATCCTAAACCCTCAAGAAGCGCCTTGGATTTTTCATGCTCTTTTCCTTTTTATAAAAAATCATGGAATTCGAAAACAACATATTCTTAAAATATGATATAATATCCCTAATTACAAGGAGGTGTAGTATGAAAAAAATCACACTTTTCGGAAGTCCTAAATGACCGGGCTGCGAACCTGTAAGAGAGTATCTCTTAGAAAAGGAAATTACCTTTGATTACGTGGATATTACGGAAAGCATGAAAAACTTGAAGATTTTTCTTGCCTACAGAGACAAAGACCCGTTCTTTGATCCCATAAAGGAACAGGGCAGCGTGGGGATCCCCACAGTCATGATTGGTGAGGGCGAGGCCTTTTATTTAGGTTACCCCGGTATGAGTATCAAGCCATTTGAATAAGTAGAACAAAACCGCCTACAGGTATCCGTCAAATATGCCTTAGGCGGTTTTATCATGAGACGTTCATTTTATTTATCAATAGTTAGATCATCTTTCCCAAGCCAGGTAATGACCTGTTCAAACATATGCATGCTTACGGCATGGGGGATTTCGGGTATCTTATAGAAGCGAATTTTCTTTTGATCCTTGCCGTAATAGTCTTTAGCATTTTCAAAGAACAGTTGCTGGGGCTCCATGGGCACGGTATCATCCTCTTCTCCATGGATTAGAAGAAAAGGCCGTTTTAGAAATCTATCCAGGTTTTGTTCCGGGTCCATGGCTTTTAGCAGTTGGATTTCCCTAGGCAGCGCCTCGTCTATTTCATTCTTTTGTTTGACATTCAACAGCATTCGCTGCCAGGCACAGGACCCGTTAATAACCACCATGGTCTTTAACCAAGGATGCCTTGTAAATACACCGGCAGCGGTAAAGCCTCCCATGGAATGACCGATTATAGAAACCTCTTTTTCATCAGCTTCCAAGTGGTTTAGTGCATAATCCAGCAGTTGATCGGATTCCTCGATGTTTTTCAGCAAAACCTTGTGTAAATAGGCTTCCAGCTTTCCCTCTTCCGTATAGTTTAGACTGCCCCGTTCTCCGTGATGCATAGCATCCGGCACCATGACTTGATAGCCATAAACGGCGAGGATCGTTGCTTTAAAATGCTGAAATTCTTTATTCGATGACCACCCGTGATAATTGATTATCGTTGGATACGGCCCCGGTGTCTCCTTCGGCCGATAAACCAGACAGGGGATTTTTCCGATTATTATCCTTTCTTTGTTTACAAAGGGACTTTCTTTTTGAAAACTATTAAATTCCATGACTTCAGCCTCCTTAAATGTTAGATGTGAGTAATTTTTCTATATTCTGTTTTGTTTTTCTCGGAATATTTCTCTGTAGAGCCCGTTTCAACAGTTCGGGATGTTCAATTCCTTTCGCTAGCAAATACTCTTTTATTCGTTGTACTTTTTCTTCTCGGTTTGGTCATAGGTGATACAGGACATTCCAATACATAATTTGCTACAGTATAATAAAACCAACCTATGGTTTTATTTGCACGAGAGCGCATCCCGGATATTTTTCAATGGATTATCTATTTCTTCATGCTTATTGCTCTGTTTACAGTAAAAGAATTTGAGGACGCTTATCTCGTCCTCTTTTTGTTTATTTTAAACGATAGGTATCAAATCCACGGTAGTGAACGACTTCTACGGTTCCCGTTCTTCTTAGCCGCTGCAAAATTGCTTCAGTATTTTCGTTCCCTCTACTTTTCAAAAAACCTGCGATCTCGTACTGATGCATAGGATGTCTTTTAATAATGCTTAGAATCGCCTCGTAATCATCTATGTGGTCACTTTGAAACCCTTCGGATACCAACAGATCAATTGATATTCCACGCAAAACCTCTGCGGCATGCTTTAATTTTTCAAAATCCGATGCTTTAACATGAAACTCCGCCGGAGGACGAATCGGCGTATTAATATAGAGCCGATCATAATTCAAGTTTTTCAATTCCTCCAGATAATGTTGTAAAGAATCCTCATCGTCATTAATCCCATCCATCAACATAATTTCAATCCATAGCTGTCCCGGATACTCATTCGAGAAAATCCGAAGTCCTTCCCGGATTTTTTTAAAAGTAATGGATCCGTGTGGTCTGTTAATTACTTTAAAAGACTCTTGATCATAGGCGTCCATGGTAGGTAATACAATATCAGCTCCAAAGAGTTCCTTTCGCAGATGTTCATCGTATAACAACGCTCCATTGGTAATTACCGCTACAGGTTTGTCAGTTTTCTGACGAATCCCCAGTATCAGCTCCCCTAACCCTAAATACAGCGTGGGCTCCCCTTCTCCTACAATGGTTACCACATCAAACTCCACACCGTTTTTTATGGTTTGTTCTAATTCATCAAGGATTTCTTCTACGGGGTAAAACAACTTGCGGGTATTAGTCATGCGATCCGTTCTTCCCAGTTGGCAATAAATACAGGAATAGTTGCATACTTTTTTGGGAATTAGGCTGATCCCTAAGGAGATTCCAAGTCTTCTTGAAGGCACCGGACCATATACATAATTTATATCCCTCATGCTAATTCCTCCTTTATCCATCTTTTTCCGTCTTACAAAAACCTGCCTTGTTTATCTAAACTCATTGTTATTGCAGAATTTATCCGAAGCCGGAACCCCCTATTTCTTCATAGCCTTTATACTCAACATCAAGGGAAGCTTCCCTTCCAACTCCGGATAATACAAAAGGCCGTTCTCATCGATTTTACTGCCTCCCATACCGGAAACGCAGCGGTCATATTCTTTTATATAGGTAACGTACAGCCCCCCGCTTAACAAACCATTGATAATGGTGCTCAGCTGGTGCCCCCAGAAATAGTTTTCCGCATTCTTTTCCTCGGAGGCGTACCCTCCGATTGTGAGCTCTAAATCCCCGCTCTTTTGAAAATAGGGATATCTAGGCTCCAACACCCCTCGATCCAAAGCCGCTTCATCAAAAATTCCCATAAAAGGATGGCCATCATGAAGATAGAAAAACCCTTCATCCTTTAAAAAATGAGCAATCACTCTTCCCCACTGATCTAAATCCGGCAGCCATCCAATGGCACCGTCAGAGGTCATAACAATGTCATACTTTCCGCTATGGACCTCCATAAGTTTTAAAATATCAGATTCGATAAATTCCACATTGTTCATGTTGAAATCCTCTGCAAGCTTGTTCCCATAGAAAATATTCTCAGGAACCAGGTCCACCCCGATAACTATGGCTCCTTTACGAGCCAGGAGGATAGAATCTGCCCCGGTATTACACTGAAGATGAAGGATTCTTTTCCCTCGAATATCTCCAAGTTCCTCTTCCACCATGGGGTTTAGCCTAAAGTTTTCATCCGCCAATTCAGCCTTAAAATGTTCGTAGTGATCCTTTGCCAAGGTTCCCCAGGCAAGCTTATTGGATTTAATCTGCTGTTCCTGCTCGTTATTTGTCGATTTTCCCTTCCAATTCATTATAATTGCCCCCTCAAGAATTATTTACCGTCCGTTACGTCAATTTTCAGTTTCACCGGCTATGACTCAAATACCACCGTCCCCTTTGGGCTACGTCCCCTTTGGGCTACGTCCCCTTTGGGCTACGTCCCCTTTGGGCTACGTCCCCTTTGGGCTATTGGGGTTTTCCAATTAGGTTTTCTTCAATCCAGATGGATAAATCGTCTGCGCCGTATTCCCGATTGCAAAGCACCGTTACTTCCCATCCGGTGTCAGGATAATAACTTGATCGGAAATTAACGCCCGGATCCTCGCCCATGATCATGTACTTATACACTTGGTCTCCCTTTGTTTGAACCCAGATACCGTAACCGTAGCAAAACTCTTCTTGCACTGTTGCATGAGCTTTCAAAAATATTTTCAGAGTCTCTTGTTGTAAAATCTCTCCATTAAATAGCTTTTGCCATAAACGGCTCATATCCTCTGCGGTGACAAATACCCCGCCGTCGGGTCCCCCCACTACAGGAACCGAATAGATATTGGAAATCATCTCTCCCTGCTGATTGTTATAATACCCCAGGGCAGTATTTCCCGGTAAACGATCCATGGGAAAGTATCCGGAGTTTTTCATATCAGCGGGATTTAAAATATGTTTTTCAATAAAATCCGTGAATTTCTCTTCGCATATCTCTTCGATGATGATTCCGAGTATGATGTAGGCCCCGTTGTTGTAGTGAAATTTCTCTCCCGGTGAGAACATCGTATTTCCTTGAGTAAGCAGTGGAAGAAAGTCCCTGGGTTCCCGTAACAGATACATCGGTTGTTCGATCCAAAGTTCACTGAAATCATCTATTACCTCTTCGTCAAAGTAATCGGGTATGCCCGAGGTGTGGCTCAATAGATGTTTGATTTTTACATCGGAATGAAAATTCGGGAAAAGATTGGTAAGATCCCTTAATCGGTCTTCATAGGAAATCTTCCCTTCGTCGATCAATTTCCCGATCCCCAGGGCCGTAAAGAATTTTGCTCCCGAGGCAATTCCGAATCTTGTATCCTTGTAATTGTATCGACGATTACTTAAATCTGCATAACCGAAGGCCTCTTGATAAAAGCTATCTTTCCCTTTTTTAATAGAAACGACTCCTGAGAAATCCTCAATCCCCTTAATTTTCCACTCCAGTTCCCTGCGTTTTTTCTCGGATAACCCATGGTTTAAAGATTCCTCTCTTTCATCAATCAATGAATCTTTCTCAGAACTTCTAATCCTTTTAGCCATCAGTATATCCGGTTTTCTATATCCATTGGCGTCGGGCAGTACCCCGACGATTTGGTAACCGAGTTTTTGATAGAATTCATAGGGATGGTTGCCGTAGTTCTTAATATTTTCGATTTTTCGGTAAGTATCCTCAAATAAGTCCGTATCACTAAGAGAGGTTTGAAACCGCTCATCATCGGTTCCAAGATAAATCATAATACCTCCCCTATTTGCAACTTCCCGTTCCAAGGTTTCAACCAATTTCCTACCCACTCCCTTGGATCGCTTGGACCCGTCCACCACTAAGGGATGCAGTTCCCAACCTGTGGATTCGTACTGTGGAATGGCTCCCACAAAACCCAGAAATTCTCCATCTCCAATGGCCATTAGGGCTATCCGGTCTTTACTTAAAACGTTATTCATCTCTTGTAACGAATCGTCGCTATAGCTTTCAGGAAAATTTTCTCTTAACAGCTCGGCTCCGGCCTGTATGTAGGCTTCACTCTTTTTATCAAATGCTATAATTTCCACTTTTCATCCACTCCTTAAATACTATAATGTGATTTTTATGTTTCTTGTGGCAAACCTAACGCCAAAAGCTCGTAGTATCTTTCTTATCCTCTAAATTGTAGGTAATCATTTTATCCAGCAAATCATAGCTAACAGATTGAGACCATTTAATTTTATAAAGCATTTTAGTGCGCTGATACCCTGCCTCTTTAATAGTTTCCTCAAAGAAGTCAAGAACTTCAGCCTCCGGAGAAACGGCAATATGGTGTTTTGCTACGCTAAATCCGATAATATAGGTACCATGGTGAGTAAACATCGGCTGATTCCATTTAATTTCCCGTTCTAATTCCGGAAATTTCCCGGAAATGTGGGTAAAGATTTCTTCTAATCTTTCTCTTTTTTTCGGTTCCTCTATGGTGTTTAATAAATCATTAAAATCCTTCATTCCTAACACCTCCTGCTTTATTTATTCCCCTTTCCTTTCTCTTTACGCAACTCCATGAAGCCACAGAATCAAGTTTTGATGTAGGACATATCGCTTAGTCTGCTAAGAACGTGTCTTCCTTGATTGTCTTGATGCATCTTTGACACCCCTCCCGCAGCCCCGTGGAGATTACAGAAATTTAGCTGGTCCATATTTAACCCCAACCAAATAGCATGAAAAATACTCAACGTGTCCCCGTGAGAGACGATGATTAGGTTTTCATCTTCACTTTCCATAATCTTTCTGTAAAAGGGCAGGAGGCGTTCCCACACTTCCTTTCGGGACTCTCCATCGGAGAACATTTTATCCTCAATCGTTTTTTCTAGACACTCCATATTTTCCCTTAACCAAGCAACTGACTTTCCAACAGCTTTGCCCAGGTTCCTTTCTCGGAGTTCTTCTGTAATGATCGGCTGAATATTTATCTGCTTACCGATAATTTCTGCCGTATGTTTTGCCCGTAGAAGATCCGATGCATACATTACATATTTATCTTCCTTAATTTCTTCTTTAAGTCTCTTCCCGATTCTAACAGCCTGCTCCATACCTAAAGCCGACAAATCCCAATCTGTCCAGGAGCCTACCATACCGTTGGTGTGATGAATCGACTGGGTGTGTTGGATCGTAATGATTTTTTTCATTGGACCACCTTTCTGGAATTTTTCAAGAAACCTGTTACTTTAATTCCCTTCAGAAGTTATATAGCCTCTGTGTTCAAAGGCCATACTTTATAGTATATTAAATTTTCAGAATTTTGTAAGGACATAAGGGCGGATTATCTCTCCGTCTAAAGGCGGAGTTCTTGATAAAAAAAACAGCACCGCTAACAAGTAAATTTTACCCAAAGCGATGCTTATACTCCATAGAATTATTCGGACCGATTATTTTTTTCTGCTAATCTTCAAATTTCACATCATAGTTCTCCAATTTATACCAGGTAAACGGTATGTCATCCATAACCCAAGTAATCTCCACCTTCGTTGGGATCTTTATACCGTTATACTCCTTATGATCATTAATCCTTCCGATACAGGGAATCCGTTTTGCCTGTTCATCGTGATCTTTGTACCGAAGACTTTCCATCATTTCTAAGGTGCCATCTTCTTGAAAATAAAAATCTGCTGCAACGGTCATGTTTTTATACGTTAATATCCCTTTTGCACTTTCCTGATCGATAGCTTCCCAGGTCATATAATCCTCTAGAGCAGCAGTGGGATACAAAGGTATCTCCAGTAAAAAACGGTGAAGTGCCGATTCATCCAGTTTTTTACTATCTTTCGCATTTACCACAGGGATCAAGGAACCGATGCGAACCTCCATTAAGCTGTTCCCTTCATAAAACAAATCTCTTCCTTTCGTATTGATTAACGGGATCATAGGTAAATCCACATGCCAAAGAAATCCCGGCTGATCCACCCGGATATATTGTTTTGCCTTTGCCTCTAGCCAATGCTTTTGATCAGGTTCCAATTTCATATCTCCCCGCTGAGAAAATTCTACAGATCGTACTTTTTTCTTTCCCACAACGCCGACAGAAAGCAACCATCTTTTCACCGGTTCCGGAAGACCCTCTAAATCTTCCTGAGTAATCCGAGATTCATCTCGGACTTCTTTCTTGGAATCCATGGACATTAGCTGATCAATTTCCTTGGAAATCCGATTACTCATTAGAAAACTCCCTCCGATAAAGGACAAAATAATCACTACTACCATCCCCAGTAAAACCAACCACCAATATTGGACGAAAAAATCTTTTATTCCCATTTTATTATCTCCTTTTTTCTCAGTCCTTGAAATAATAACCGGAACTGTTCTTGAATAAGTTCTTGAATCACTTTTTTATCTTGAATATCTTCAATTATGATTCTTAATAGAAGGCCGTAATTAGCCGTCCAACAAATCTTTGCAATGATAGTCGGATCTCCCTTTAGAAACTCTCCTCTCTCCATACCTTTTTCTATTGCCTTCTCCAGCTTATTGATACCCCGTTGTTCATGGGATTCCTCTGAATGTAACACAGCGGTCATTTCAATAATTTTTGGGTCTTCGCTGAACATCACTGCTTTATAATATTCGCGCATGTTTAAAGCTGCCCCTATATAGGAAGTAAATCGCTGAATAATCTGTTCCTCTATTGTCATCTTTTCATCCAGCTTCTGATTGATCGCCTTCATAATCCTTTTATACCCTGATTTTATTAACTCCCGGATCAACACATCTTTATTCTCAAAATACTGATAGATGCTACCCGGTGTGTAGCCGGAACGCTTTGCAACTTCTCGCATGGATATCCCTTCAAATCCTTCTTCTTCCACAATACCCTCTGCACTCTGAAGCATCTTCTCTTTAATTGCACTGCGTTTGGACTCCTCCATTTTTGTACGCATATCAACCCTCCTCATTTAATCGCAGTATGTAATACAGCATTTCATTTCACTTAGTACTTACAATCAAACCATTGTTAAACGTCGTTTAATTAAACAATGTTTATTTTACCAAAAGCTTACGATCTTGTCAAACTTATTACATAGGAAAAAGCCCCTGACTCTTTATTAAGAACCTTGAGGCTTTCAATTGCTCTGCTCGCCGAACCGGTAAATTCCGTAGAAACGTCCTATACCGGTTACAAACATTAACACATTAAAAATTAAGAATAAGTAAAAGGTAAGATGAGGAAATATAAGCACTAGGCTGAAAAATATAAAGGTCTCGGTTCGCTCCAGCAGCCCGGAATCATAGTGTATGCTTTTTTCACCAAGATTTTGATATAGGGACCCGGCAGCGAGAAAGGTGGAAAAATTAAAAATGACCCCGGTCAGAAAAAACAGGTACATCCAGGTATACTCGGGCATCCAGTAGTGAAAACCGAAAATCATTGCCGCCTCCACCATGCGGTCTAAGATCAGATCCAACAGGGCGCCGCCGGCAGAGGTTCTTTTTGTTAACCTCGCAACGGTTCCATCCAAGACATCCATTAGGCCCGACAGCCAAAGCAGTGCTAGAGCGATTACGGGATTCTTCCCGGCAGTTAAAATAGCCGCAAAAACTCCTAGGATAAAGGCAATAACCGTGATCTGATCCGGGGTGCAGTTCATTTTGATCATCACTTCCGCCATTTTTTCGAAGAATCGATTAAACGCCGGTCGTAACTTTGTATCAATCATATTTCTCACCTCCCTAAAAATTTATGGCCATAGGCGGCAACAAATTCGAGATTTACAGCTTACAACTTCAATTTGCATTATTGTTCCTTTTATTCACAAACAATCATCGATTCTTCCGAAGTGCTTACCCTAACCGAATCTCCGATTTGCCACAAGCCTTTGCCCATCACCGAAGCTTTGCCTCGAAACCCTTTGACGTCAAATTCGTAATAGGTTTTCTCCCCAGCATAAATTCGATTCATGATTTTGCCGTCTACGCCACGGTCACCGTAGGCTTCTTTGTCCTCTTTTGACAGAACCAAAGCCTCCGGGCGAAGGAGTAGTTTGCTGCTTTTTTCAATGGTTTGTAATGCTCGTATTTTCGGAAAAATCCCCAGGACCGTATAAACCCAGACATCATCGATTTTTTCTATGGGAATTTCATTAACCTCTCCGAAAAACCGGGCAATCTCCAAGGTCTTTGGCGTTTCGTAAAGTTCCTCCGGCGTCCCGTACTGTTTTAGTTCTCCGTCAAACATCACCCCAATTTTACTCGAAGTAACAAGAGAGTCTTCCTTATCATGTGATACCAAAATAGTAGTGATTTTAAGCTTTCTTTGTATATCCACGATAAAATTTCGCATTTCCTCTTTCAAGCGCTGATCCAAGTTAGAGAAGGGTTCGTCTAACAGGAGCACCTTCGGACTTACAATCAGCCCTCGAGCTATGGCCACCCGTTGTTTTTGTCCCCCGGAGATCTCTCCGGGAAATTTCCCACCGTGGTCCTGTAACCCTACAAATTTCAACATCTCCTGTACCTTTTTTCGCCGAATTTCTTTTGGAACCCGCTGCATGCGAAGCCCGAACTCGATATTGCCTCCCACGGTCATATGAGGAAACAATCGGTGATCCTGAAAGACGATCACCGCTCCCCGTTTTTGCGTCGGCAGATGATCTACAGCCAAACCGTCAATAAAAACCTTGCCCTGGTCCGCTGCCACCAAGCCGGCGATAATCTTTAAGGTCGTGGTTTTTCCACAACCCGAAGGACCTAGAAGGGAGATCATCTCTCCTTTATTTACCTTAAGCGTTAAGTTTTTGATCGTCTCTTCTTTTCCATACTTTTTGCTGATATCTTGTAAGTATACTTCCTTCATGATTTCACCTGTTTTCTCCTATAAAATACACCGGCAATGCCGCTGTTTTTACTGTAATATAACCGTAACATTTTCTCTATTATTAGTAGAGCTAATAAGGCTACCGCAATGAATACCAAGCTGTAGCTTGCCGCCATCATCCGATCACCGCTCTGAATATAGGGGACCATTAACAGGGGAAAGGTTTGCACACGGCCGCCGCCGATTAAAAAAGTTAAAAAGTACTGACTGAAGGAGATGATAAAAATCATACTGCCGGCGGAAAGGATACCCGGCCTAATCGTGGGCAGAGTGATATGAATAAAGGTTTGAAAACTTCCGGCACCAAGAACCTTCCCCTGTTCCTCCATCTCATCCCCCACTAACTCAAAGATATTGGTAAAAATTCGAACTCCGTAAGGGATTGCGGGGACAATGTGAATTAGAGTCACCCCCAACTCTGTATTGGTAAGCCCCATCCGGATAAAAGTTCCCTGTATCCCCATACCCACGGCCACCGGAGATACAATCAACGGTGCCAGCACAAATATTTTAATAAAACCTTTTCCGGGGAACTGATAAATCCCTAAAGCCTTCCCTCCCGGTATGGTAATCCCCAAAGTTAAAATCATTACAAATAAGGAAATTCTAATGCTGGTAATAAGACTTTCCAGAGCCCGGCTCCCCGGCTTAAAAATTTCTCGAAGGCCTCGCAAACTCAGTTCTTGGGGGATGATTTCCGGGAAAGGCCAGGATACGGTTACGGACCATATCAGGACCATCACCAGGGGTAAGATAAAAGTAAGACTTAGAATAATAAACAGCATTCCACTCAGCCTTTTTTCCATATTATCGCCTCTTTCTATAGTGCCGATACCGCTTAAACACCCAATGATAGAGCCATACCAATATTACGGAAATTCCTGCAAGTACCATGTTCATAGCCATGGCGTAAGGTCGGTTAGTCCAGTCGGGATTAATGTGTTCTACGTAAGCAAGGACCGGCAAAGCCCGTGGGGATGTAGGGCCCAACAGAAAAGGGATTTCGTAGGAACCGAAGGAGAAGGCGAAGAGAATAATAAAGGTGGAAAACACACTGGGCAGGGATAAGGGAAGAAAGATTCGAAAAAAAAGATCCCCTCCCTTGGCCCCTAAATTACTGGCCGCCTCCACCATGTCTGTTTCGATGGATCGCAACACCTGATAGACGATTAAAAAAATAAAAGGAGCTCCCTTCCATACGTAGGCCAGAATCACCCCAACCCCTCGAGAATCGAAAATCAACCCGGGAAATTCCCGGGACTCTTCAATGAAACCCATTAAAACGCCCAGTCTTGCAAGCATTCCGCTTTGAGAAAAAAGCGTAAATATCAAAAATGCCGCAACCAGATGAGGCACGATGATGGGAAGCTTTAATAAAGCCTGAAGTCCCCGCCTCTCCTTTTGTTGCATTACCAATAGATAGGCAAGACTCACACCGATGACTGCAGCCAGTAGCGAAGATATTAAAGCTACCCGCAAACTGAACATTAAAGCGGAAAAGAAGCTTTCGCTGCTAAAAACTTCCCGGTAATAATCAAGGGTAATATCATATAGACCAATTCCGGGATAATATCCGAGACTCTGGAAAATACTGATTCCCAGTCCTAAAGTGAACACAAAAAACAAAATACTCAGCACCGGAAGAAGATAGATATATGGCTTTAGCCAAGTTTTTTTTACTGGTAACATCACGATCTTCCTTTAAACTGCAGTTTTTATTCTATAAACCACAACCTGAATTTACATAATTTAACTGTAAAGGTTAGTGCTACAACTTTTACGAGCTTTCGGTTTTACCCCAATATAGTTTCCATCCAAATTCGGTCAATCAGCGGAACCAAGGGTGCGGGAACTTCCGGAAGGCGATTGTCCAGCAAGACCTCTTGAGGCAGGACCCCTTCCCCCAGTTTAACCGCTTCAAAGATTTCCTGCTCCTCTTCGGATAATTTGTCGTTATCCAGCACCGGTAAATCTCCCCAGTTAGCAGGCTCGTACTTACTGGCTTGAACTTCCGGGGTTAAGATTTCATTGATTGTAACCAGAGCCCCGGCTAGGTTTGGACTGTTAAAAGGTACCCCGATAAAATGTCCGTTGCCGATGGTGCCCTTATGAAAAATGACACTGGCGGATGTCTCGGGAAAGACCCCGGAGCTGATTCGCTGGGAAACTAGATTGGAATTATAGGCCATCACCATACGGACTTCACCGTCGGCATACATATTTTCCAGTTGAGCAATGGTTGCGGGATAAGTCTTTCCTTCCCGCCATAAATAGGGCTTAAGCTCTTTAAAATACTCCATGGCCGGTTTGATGGCTTCCCTTACCAGGTCTTCATCGGCCTCCATCTCTAGAAACTGTTCATGCCCCACAATGTCGTAGATGATGTTTCGGATAAATACACTTCCGGTAAAATCCGGAGGTGCGGGAAAGGTAATCTCTCCCGGATGTTCTTTCGCATAGGCCAGCAACGCTTCATGGCTTGTTGGAGGATTCGGAGTTTTCTCCTCGTCGTAGATCATAACAAACTGCGCTTTTCCAAAGGGGGCTTCGTACCCTTCCGTAGGAAAACCGAAATCGTACTGTACTTCCACGTCCTCATCGTCAATATAATGGTTGAAATTCGGAAGAGCATCGGTAAAAGGTCCGTATAACAGATCATTGGTTTTTGCGGTAAAGAAATTCTCCCCGTTAATCCATATCATGTCTACGGTTCCCAAAGCCTCTGCCTGCTTTTCTCCCTGTAGTTTATTTAAAATCTCATCAATATTCATCGGCACCCATTCCAGGGTAATATCATATTTTTCCATCATACGGTGGGCTAGAAAGCCGTTTATCCAGTTATTGACCGCCTGGTCCCCTCCCCATCCGTAAAAATTGACTTGCGTTCCTTCCGCTTCCTCCAAAATCTCTTCCCATGACATAGTTTTCAGGTCCAGGTCTTTCGCCCCCTCTTCTTCGCATCCATAAACAAAAAAAGCGGTTACTATTAAAACCATTCCTAAGAGCAGGCTTGCTTTAGTGTCGCTGCTGATTTTCCTTCTGTATCCGGACTTGTTTTTTCTGATTATCCCCACTGGTAAACCTCCCTGCCTTTCGTATACTAGGTTTTTCAGCCTAATGATCAATTTTTTACTGATGATCATTAGGCCTTCTATTTTATTTTATACTCTTCCATTTCCTCTCCCCGCTTTTTACTGAGATAACCGGGAATAAAGGATATAATCACAAAGAAAAGAGCACCGATAGCCAGATATAGAAATGTTTTTCTCAAATCCCCTTCACCGCTTACCACAGAACCGGCCATAAAGTTGTAGGCAATTACCCCGGGCAGCATACAGATCCAGGATACCAGAATATAAGTCCGTAGTTTAATTTTTGTCAATCCATAGGCAAAATTTTGTAAATTAAAAGGGAAAAGAGGAACCATTCGGGTAATCATGAGCATCCGCCATCCATTTTTTTGTACCCCTTTATCAATCTTTTCAAACTGTCTATTTCCCTCAATCCATTTTTCCACCATGTCTCGAGCGGCGTATCGGGCAATCAGAAAAGCCGCCGTGGCTCCGAGAATCGACCCGATGGATGAAAAGACGGCTCCTCGCACTGCTCCAAAAGCCAAAGCACCTACAATCGTAACGGGAAGTCCCGGTAAAAACACTATACAAGCTAAAATATAAATTATAATAAATACCACCGGACCCATCATTCCGTACTGACTTACCCATGTTTCCAACTGTCTTGCATTGTCCAAACTAATGTATTCATGGAGCCCGGTTACTCGAATGCCAATAAAGGCCAGAATCAATCCTGCGGCCACCAGCAGTAACTTTTTATATTCTTTTTTCATGCTTTGCTTCCTCCAATAGGCCTATAATCTCCCAATTCCCTGGGTTACAGGTTTTTCCCCAACTCATAAATAATACGGGCACTGGTATGAATCCCGTTATAGAAACAATCCAGCTTTAAATTCTCATTCGGTGCGTGGTTGGCTTCATCGGCATTTGCATAGGGAATCATAATGGATGGAACCCCAAGAACCTTTGTCCAAACATAATCCGGTAAACTTCCTCCCATCCCGGGGTAAACCACAGGTTTTTCACTGAAGGTTTGCTCTACACTTCGGATCACTGCCTTGGAAATGTCCAGCTCTGCGGATGTTTTAGAAGGTCGCATATCCTCTTCCTCCCGAGTGAGACGAATGCTTGGATTGTACCGTTGAATATGGTCCTTCACCTTATTTATCAGGTCTTCGGGCTCCTGATCGTACACCAGTCGAATTTCCATCTTCGCCGTTGATTCGCAGGGAATGATGTTTTTTGTCCCTTCCCCGATATGACCTCCTCGGATACCGTTGATGGTTAATGTGGGTTTAAACAGTAACCGGGAATAAAAGTCTTCTTTCTCATGATGGATTTTATCAACCCCGTATACTGTAGCCAGTCGGTCAGGATCATAGGGTAGATTATTGATCAACTCACGCTCATAGGCTGTAGGCGCAACCACGTCATCATAGAAACCGGAAATCAGCACCTGGTCTTTTTCATCTTTCATGGTTGATAAAAACTCCACCATTTCCCATATGGCATTGGGAATCACCCCTCCTTTATTACCGGAATGATTGTCCGTGGAGGCGGTTTTCAGGTGCAGGTCAAAGTTCATGACACCCCGAACGCCAAAAGCGATTAACGGAGCCCCGCTTTCATGCATCGGTCCGTCAGAGGTCAGTACCAAATCCGCCTTCAGCAACTCCTGATGTTTCTGTACGAAAGGAATCAGATTGGGACTCCCAATTTCCTCCTCCCCTTCAAAGAGAAACTTTACATTAACAGGAAGAGAGCCCAGCGTCTCCAAATAAGTTTTTACCGCTAAGACATGGGTAATTAATTGACCCTTATTGTCCCCGGTACCTCTTCCATAGATCCGTCCCTTCCGAACCCCAGGCTCGAAGGGTGGACTGTCCCATTTGTCAAGGGGTTCCGGCGGCTGAACATCATAATGCCCGTAAAATAATATCGTTATACTCTCGGAGTTCTCTCTCTTGACTTCGCCGTAAACCACCGGTTGTCCCCCGGTCTCATAGATCGCTGTATCGATCCCCGCCTTTTCCATAATGCCTTTTAATAAATCAGCACATTCTCTAACACCAATGTCTTCCGTACTAATGCTCTTCTGTCTTACCAACCCTTTTAAAATTTCCAAATACTCCTCTTCCAATTCCTTAATCCTGGCCTGTACTTTTTCGATTGACATAAAACCCCTCCCCTACGGTCGCTTCCAACGATAAGGCAGTTCCACGGTACTCTCCGCTGCCCCTTCCAAGGCGAATTGCAATAAATTCATTAATATGCTTCGCTGCAGATCTGCCTCCCCCGCCATACCGAAAGTTTTTCCCAGGGGAAAGCGAATATGCATCATCCGCGGTGGCCGGACCTTCTTTCCGACCTTCGGCAAGTGCATAATCGATGCGGTGCGGATTCCCTGCTTTTCAATTTCCCGCTGTATCAGCCCTACAGACTGATGACAAATATATCAGCCGGGGGTTAGTATGGCGATATCCACCTGGTCTTTAACCAGGGCCTTTGCCACTTCCGGAGCGCTCTTTTTTATCAAGGGTCGGGTTTTGGGAATGTAGCCCCGAAAGGTATAAAAGTTTTCCGCAATGGATCCAATGACCCCTTCTTCTTTCAATTCCCGTAAACGATCGATGGGAAAGACCACATTAATATCCAAATGGGCCTGACTGTCGTCGTAGTGCCCGTGGGTAATCATCAAATCCTCCATTTTCGCATCTCCGGGAACGACGCGGTAGGTTGGATCACTACCTGTTGTGTCAAAGGGGTCGTCTTCCTTTAAGTGTACCCCCGCAGTGGTAACTATGGCCACCCTGGATTCTTTCAAATTCTTTTTTACCGGTGCAATCACCGGAGCATCATAATGCTTGGAAGGTCTTATTTCTACGGCCTTTCCTATGATTTTTTCAATAATTCCCTTTCCGTCCTTTGCCATTTATCTCACCTCGTTGTTTTATGGAGTCTATAGTTTATTTCTTCTATCGAGAAAGCCATTTTTTCAGTAATTTTCGCTGCCAGGGACGAACGGAGTCCTGAAGATGATCAACTGCAAGACTTTTATAAATTTCCGACTTTGTGGGATAGGCGTAAATCAAGCTCTGAAAGGCGGATAGTTTCATTTTTTTATTGATGGCTAGGGAAACCATACCGATCATTTCTCCTGCCTCATTGGAAACTATGGTGCCTCCAATAATCCGACCTTTTCTATCCAGGATAATTTTTACAAATCCCTTCCTGTCCTCTTCTATAATGCTACGATCCACCTCTTCAAAGCTTTTATACAGGGGCTTTCCCAGTTTTCCCCCTTTTTTTGCGGAAGCTTCCGTAAAACCGCTATGAGCAACCTGGGGTTTCGTGTAGGTGGTCCAGACGGCCTTGCTGTAATCCGCCTTTGCTTGAATCGGAAGCAACAGATTTTTCGAAACAATCTCCGCCTCGTAACCGCCCATGTGGGTGAATTGATATTCCCCCACAACATCACCGCAGGCATAAATGTTCTTTGTGGAAGTCTGCAAATGCTTATTTACTTTTACATACCCTTTTTCATTCACTTCTACGCCCCCATTCTTCAGGCCTAAACCTTCGGTGGAGGAGATTCTTCCAAGGGCGATCAGAAACTTGTCTCCCGTTAACTCTTTTTCTTCTCCGGTATTTCGATTTCGAAGGGTCAGGTTGAAATCTTTTTCCCCCTGGTTTTCTGCTGTCTCCCGAATTTTTACCGGTTCATACCCAAGGTAAAAACGGATCCCTTCTTTTGCTAAAATATCTTTCATCACAGGATCTACCTCGGGCTCATCCCTTTTAAAAAGGTGCCGTCCCCTCGATATAATGACCACCTCACTACCGAGTTTTCCAAAGGCTTGGCCGATTTCCATGGAAATCGGGCCTCCCCCCCAAATAATAAACCGCTTTGGTAGTTCTTCCATTGAGAAGAGATTCTCATTGGTTAGATATGGTATTCTCTGTAAACCATCCAATTCTGGTATCCGGGGTTTTGATCCCGTGGCCAGGACAATGTTTTTACCGCTGATTACCCGGTGGGGCCCGTCACTTTCATTTAGTACGACTTCCACCCGGTGATCATCCAGCAACTTCCCACTCCCTTTCAATACCGAGACTCCCATATTCTCGAAACGTTCAACGGAATCATGGGGGGCAATTTTTTCAATGGTCTGTTGGATTTGATTCATCATCTCGGAAAAATCTGCCCCTTTTTCCACCCGATACAGCAGGGATTTACTGGGAACACATCCTGTATTTAAGCAATCGCCCCCCATTTTATTTTTTTCTATTAAGGCCACCTTTGCACCAAGATTTGTTAAAATACCTGCTGTCATCAGCCCGGCACTGCCGGCCCCGATCACAATGGTATGAAAGTCATATTTCATGGAGATCCCTCCTTTTATCCACCTACCTCAAAACCAATACCCCTTTTGGAAGTTTCATGGTGTTTTAATTCTCTAATACTGATATTTTACCCAATGTATCGGTTTTCACACGTAAAAAGATCCCATCCTAGGATGGGATCCGATTCCCTTTATATAAATTTTAAAAAACTTAACATAATATCTTCATATGTTTTTATACCCTTCTGCTTTCCCTATATCCTTACTGTATACCATACACCTCATCCACGGGCTGGACAAACATAATACCCTTCCCTGCCTCGTCGATGGATGACTGCTCTTTAATGGCCTTGGTAACCTTTTCGGTAATGTCTTGCTTTACCAGGATCATGACAATTTCTTTTTCCGGCTCGATTTCAAAGGCAAATAGTTTGCTGGTTTCGTGAATTCCCGAACCCCGGGCATTGACCACCGTGGCTCCCTTTGCTCCCGAGTCATTAGCGGCGTCCACCACTTCTTTGGCATTTCCCCGATCTACGATTACAAAAATTGATTGATACATATCCATCTTCCCACCTCCACTGGTATTTTCCCTAGGCCTTGCATCCGCCCCGTATTTGGATCCGATTATTTGATTGACGGGAATGGAAAATGCAATCCCACTATTAGGCTTTTTAAATTTCAGTTTCTCCGTAACCTTTCTTAAAAAGAGCTCTCCATGACTTTGTTTACCCAGCACCAGTACAATTTCCTTTCGATAATCCGCCAAAGCTAAAAATTTCAACAATCGATTTGGGGCAGTGCCCTTTCCAAGGATTACCGTTCCTCCCGGAATGCCGCACTGCTTAGCCAGCTGAATCACTTTGCTTCCCAGACCATGGTGCACGATTACCACATGAAGTTTGAAAGCTTCCTTAGGTGTATCTTGTTCCCCTTTCAGATCATCCTGTTTTTCTATATCTTTCTCTTTTTTTGCATTCTTATGATTTTCCATTGCCGTTGACCCCCTTCTTTACGGTTTTCAGTTTAAAGATCGTTCCCAGGATTTGCAGGGTGATTATGGGCATTAAGGCCACCATGGCTATCATCCCGAATCCGTCCACCAGTACATCGGCGGTGGGATGGTCATAGGCCGCACCGTTGATAAAGGCCAGGATAAAAGTGGCGGTCATGGGCCCGGTGGCTACTCCTCCGGCATCAAAAGCGATTCCCACAAACAGTTTCGGTGTAATAAAGGTCAGTATCATCGCAAACAGGTAGCCGGTTAATAAGTAATGCCACAGCTGAATTTCCGGAACCACGATTCGTAAAAGAGAAAGGGAGATGGCCAGTCCCACTCCCAGGGCCAGAGCAACGAGGACGATATTTTTCTTTACATACCCGGAGGTAACGTCTTCAATCTGATGGGTCAGCACGTAGACCGCAGGCTCCGCTAAAATCGTAGCCACACCCAGGATAAAGCCGATTAGGATTAAGTAAAAGTAGGTGTCAAGCCCCACCAGGAAAGATCCGATCTCACTGCCCACTGCCATAAATCCGGTATTCACCCCCACCAGAAATAAACTTAAACCGATCAAGGCATAGATAAAACCCAAGGTCATTTTTCTTAGGGCCTCTTTTTTAATAGGCCAGGTAAAACGAATCAATAGGAATATGGCAACCAAGGGGGCAAAGACGAAAAGACTTTCTAAAAAAGCTCCGGGAACCGCATTGATAAAAGCCCCGATAACCGAATCCCCGAAGGTCACTTCCGCAATTTCCACGGCGGCAAATTCCTCTACTTCTGTAAAAAGATTCAGGATCATAACCGAGATCACCGCCCCCACGGAGACGATGGCAACCAGTCCGAAACTGTCCTTTTCCGATGCTTTGCTGTCCTTTTTCATGGCGGTAATTCCCAAAGAAAGGGACAGTATAAAGGGCACGGCCAACACTCCGGTGGTGGAGCCGGAGCTGTCAAAGGCGATGGCTAAAAACTCGGGGGACGTAAAAAGCCCCAGTACCAGGATGATCCCATAGGAACCCAGAAGAATTACATGTAAAGGGATGTTATAAATCAGTCGTAAAAATCCTAATATCATAAACACTCCGATGCCTAAGGACACCACGGTTAAAATCGTAAAACTTGAAATCACTCCTGCCGTCAAGGCGTCGATTTGGTTACCGAGGATCAAGAGCCCCGGTTCCGCAATGGATATAATAAACCCGAGGACAAAGGCGGCTGTAATCACCAGCCATAGTTTGTTTTTCTTAGTAATTACGGAACTTAGAAGAGAACCTAAGGGGGCGATTCCCAGGTCCACACCGATTAAAAAAAGGGTCAGTCCGAACAGGATAAACACAGAACCCAGTAAAAATTTACCCATCAAATGATTGTCTATCGGAACAATGGTCAATCGCAGAATCACAACAATTAATGTAATGGGCAGTATGGCAAAGAATACTTCCTTAATTTTTTCACTGAAAATATTCACGGTACCCCTCCTTAGGTATGTGGCGCTTCCCTTTAATTATAGGATAGTTCTGATACTTATGCAAAAGAACTTAAGTAAAGACCTGCCCTATTCCATAGGAGCAGATCTTTATACAGCAAGATTATCACCGATTAATCACAGAACTTGGAAAGTCTTTGCAGTTGCTCCCCTTCTACCCGGTACACCGTCCATTCATCCATGGGAACGGCCCCCATCTCTTTATAAAACTCGATGGATGTGGTGTTCCAATCAAGACACCACCAATCCAGTCGTCCGCAGTCTCTGTCCACTGCAATTTTCCCTAAAAAGGATAACAGGGTTTTACCGTAACCCTTTCCCCGGTACTCAGGTTTTACGAAAAGGTCTTCGAGATAGAGGTTGGCTTTCCCTAAAAAAGTGGAGTAGTTATGGAAAAACAGGGCAAAACCTACAGGTTTTCCTTTTTCTTCTCCAATGATTACCTCCGCCTGCTTTTGGACAAAAATCGACTGTTTAAGCCCTTTCTCTGTGGCCACCACTTCATCCAACATCTTTTCATACTCCGCTAGGGCTTTAATAAATTCTAAAATAAGGGGCACATCTTCCTCTGTGGCAAATCGTATTTCAAAGCCTTCAATATTGGTTCGGTAACTATTCATATTTTCCGCCTCCTCATATTTATTCTTCTTAATTTCTTTCCTGAACCAATGCGGGAATAAACGCCTCCAATTCATACACCAGCATTCCCCGCTCATCTTGGTAATAAACCCACTCATGTTCGTGATTTATATACAAGTCGTCGTAATTCCATAAAGGAGGCGTCTTTGCTTCGTTGCCCCCATCTTTAAAGTGTCTTAAAAAGCCATTCATCGAATATCTGCCACTGCTGCTTTCAATCAGTAAATCCCCGGTTTCCCGGTCATAGTAAATCCCCGCGGGAAAATCCATAAAAGATCGGTTCATCAAACTGTCCATGGATATGGTAAAGTGCTCCTTACCATCGTTCTCAATGGGTTCTTCATAGGTAGCGAGTACCGAAGCGTAGCCTTCACGAATGAATTCTTCAATAGTTTCCAGGGAAGTTACTTCTTCTATTTCATCCAAGGCGTTATAGGATATCTCCATCAGGGTTACATCCATCCGTCTACTATCTTCTCCTAAAGATTGTTCTGCAGCGATTAATAGATCGTTACCGATTTCGTAGTTCAAGACACTTCTTCCCTGCTCGCTGCTATGGTTTACTTCAATAACTGCCTCCAGGATTCCCTCATAATCCTTTAGAATCATACTTCGGTCCCTGATCATCCCTCCGCTGGAAAGACCCAGGATTTCCAGGAAGTAATAATTCTCTTCCATGGGGTGAAAGTCATAACGGACTTCATGGATCCCTCTTTCTTCTTTGGTTTCATAGACAGGCTCTAAAGCTTCCGTGAGTTCCGAGGGCAAAAAGCTGTTCTCCACCATATTAAACTCCCAGAAATCTCTAGCTCCGGTAACCACCAGTAGCCGGTCCTCATTAATCGCTTCCACCTGGGTAATGTTAGCCTCTTGTAGTTCTTCAGGGAATTCTTCCGGCTCTATAATTTCTTCTTTTTCAAAATCATAAAGGGTTAATGAGGCTTCCGAAGTTCCCCCCTCTTCTGTCCTATCCACGACGGGATACATCAGCATGATTCCATGGCCGGGGCTTAAAAAGTATTCCCCAGGGATTCTTTCGTCAAAATATACCTCTTCGGTGGTATCTTGGGTATGATTTTTTACTTTCACAGTAAAATTTCCATCGAGGTCATCCTCTTCATGGGAGATGATGGAAAACACATTGTCATTCTCCAGTAAAAATTCCTCGGTGTAAGTAACGAACTCCCCACCTGTTTCTAGGGCTCCATTGCTCCGAAGGAAAAGTTCCTCTTCTCCTCTTTGTAAAATCCACCACTGATCCCTGACGGATTGATCCGTAACTATATAATAATCCCGGTGCCGCTCAATTTCATAGTCCTTATACTCTTCAAGCTCAGCATATAAAATCACAGGGTAGTCCTCGGCTATAACCGACTGTCCCGTAAGCTCACCGTTTTGAAAATCATAGGTTTGGAAAACCAGTTCCTGATTATCGGAAAATAAAACAGCAATCTCGTCACTATCTACCGCCACCTGTAAGGGGTTTTTATCACTGAACTCCTCTACCCAGGCAGGATCCGCCCTATCCAGTACATGATCTATTTGAATACTTAAGTAGTATCGTTTTAAGGACTCCAGGTATAGGCTCCGTATTTCAAATACCCCTTCTTCATCGATATATTCCCCCAGAAAATCCTCAGGATAGCCGCTTCGATAAAGCAGCTCATAGCCGAAGAGTTCGTCGGTGGGTCTTTCATATTCCCGGAGTTCTAAAGAATGGATCCCCAGGGTTCTTGTTGCCTCCTCCTCCATGGTTTCCACAATGATATTCACTAACTCCTCTTGGCTATGGATTTCTCCCCGATACTCCCGGAAATCTTCTTCCGTGATCAGATCATCCAATGCCTCCTCTTGATAAAAGCCCTTTAAGGATACCTGAAGACGGTAAGTATCCCCTTCGGAACTCTGGGTAAACACAAAGCCGAAATCACGAAAAAAATCCTTATCCATTAGGGTTTTTGCTACCTCTTTTTCCAAGGATCCCTCAGGAAGTTCATCACTGACCACGGTAAAGTCCATAAAATCTTTAATCTTTTGTAAATCATCTGCGATATAGGATGTGGGATTCTGTGGGATCACAAAATAGAAAGCCTCGGGATTTTCCGCTCGCCAGTTGCCTCTATTCTGTCTTGAAATTCGAATTTCTTCCGGAAGAGCCATGCTCTCTCGGGAGGCATCTTCCAGGGCCTCGGCATAGATCCGCTCTACAGCCTCCTCCATGGATTCCTCTTCCCAAACCTCTTCATCGATCACCCCTTCATATAAACGGTCATACACCTCCGTGAGATTAGGCCGTGTGAGAATCACTTCATAGGATATTTCATTCCTTCCATCGGCGACCTCAATCAGCTCGTGAATCTCTATGTTTTCTGCAAGTTCATCGTCGTATTCCTCTGCCATTTCATGCTTTGCTTCCCTAAAAGCATTTTCCAGCGCTTCATTTTTAGCCTCGGCCTCTCCGGTTCGACTTATATATACACTTCCAACGATTACAGCAATCAGTAGCACAATCACAATTCCTAAAAACCATTTCACTTCCCGGTTGTTATACTTCATAAAATCCCCCTTCTGCCTCTTGATCAAATATTATTATGTAGATCGATTCATGAATCCTTATTTATAATACCACAGCGGTGCTGCTGTATCAAAAATTTCCTTCGTCATTATTTGACATTCCAACTCTTTTTCATATACTATATGTCTTTTCCCTGCAAATCGGAACATTTTCTTTAACATTATCGTCTTATGGGTATCAAGTTGGTAAAGGCCCTTTGGTAAAAGCCCTTTGGCAACAACCAGGGTTAACCGTAACCGGACATGAACGAGACACGAAAATTCAAGAAAGGAGAATCTTTATGTTTAATCCTTTATTTAACCGTCGCAAACTAAAACTTTTATCTGTTGCTTTATTCCTTGTGGTGTTTACCGCTTCCTGCGGAACCTCCCTGGATCCCACCGTCCGAAGTCAGGAAGGCTACATTGTGGATATTACCGAAGAGCGGATCTACGTGATCAGTCATGTTGACCGGGAAGATATCGGCGAACTGTCTGAAGAAGAACTGTTGGAAAAAAGCGTAGAAGCCTCCGATGACCGGGACCTGATTGCGGTTTGGTATAACGTAAACGATGTAGAGGACTACGCAGTAGGACAATACGTGGAGGTTCGTTCCCGGGAAGTCATGGACAGCTTCCCCCAACAGGCGGATGCCGCAGGGATAACCATCCTTGATGAGCCCTAAACTCCGGCGATTCATTCCTCTTATTCCTTTCAAGTTATGGTAAACATTCGCTCTACTGTATGGCTACGAATTATTAGTTTACAGTAAACCGATAATGCGCCACCAAATATAATAGACCCCCAGCAGAACCACGGGCATCAAAAGGGTGAGTCCCACACCATATCGGCTAACCAGTCTGCTGCCAAATAAACCTTTTCCGTTTCCAATTAATAGGATTACATTATGGAAGGGTAGTAAATAATGGGTGGATACGGAAACATGTATGACAAAAACAAGTCCCAAGGCAGGTATTACGCCTTCACCGATCAGCATCAGGCCGGGAACTACCACGGAAAGGGTTGTGATGTTACTCCCGAGAATCATATGCATGACCATGGAGATCACCATAATAACTAAAAGATATAGGACACCGAATTCCTCCGGTAGCAAACCTTTCAAGGGCAACAACAGGATTTCCGCCACACCGCTGTTGGTCATAACCGCCCCGATGGAAAAGGCGGCGGTGATAAAAATCAAAAGCTCAAAATTCACGGCTCCTACACCCCTTTTCTTAATCAAGCCCACCAAGGCCAGCATTGCCGTTCCGAAAACAATTACCGCCGGGGATCCCATGCCGTGAAAGGGCTCCGCCATCCAAAGAAAAACCACAGCGAGAATCAGCCGGAGGTTTCTTTTATCCTTTTTTGTCAGGTAGGTTTCTTGATAAGGGTGTTTTAACGTTTTTTCGGTTACGGGATAGGTCAACAGCACTTGCTTAAACAGTATGTAAAACAGCAAATAGGTCAAACCGATAAAGATCAGCGTGGGCACCGTCATGATTCGGATCCATAAACCTTCGGAAATTTCAATGCCAGCAATGGCAATCAAAGCATTGTTCAAGATGATATCCCCTCGAAGGAACATCATGTTTACCACAATGGCTGCGGCAAAGGTAAAAAGCATTAATACCTCAATCAGGTCCTGACCAAGCTTTCGCCCTTGGAAAAACCCTTTTAGTATGGTCCCGAGGATAATAATTCTGGCAAAGGGCTGGGGGATTACAAAAATCAACAAAACATTCAGTCCGATGATCATCCAAAGCAAGGAGCGAATTTCCTTACCCCCTTTTTCCAACGCGGGTTCTATTATTTTCTCCGGTAGTCCACTGTTCATAATCCCTTCGGTGAATATAAAGGAAAATAAAACCAATACAAAATTCTCCGACAAGGGAAACCGAAAAATTTCTACCAGGGGTGTACTCCCCCAAAATGAAAACACCGTCAACAAAAATAGAGATGCCACGGATTTTTTTACGATGCCCGTTGCCCACCATGTGACGGTTAACACTAGAGCCGATAAAACAACCCCCTGATTCGAATCCATTTGCAGCGGCGGGAAAAAAAACAGGATTCCGGGAAGTAAAAAACTTAGTCCCAATTTAAGGATCTGATTATTTCTCATAAGTATCCCAGCCTTCTCGGTATGATATAGTAATTAATTCTACATTGTCTTCCCGAAATCCTTTAAAAAACAAGAAATTATTGAACACCCAAGAATTTCGATGTTGGAGAAAGGGCTTTAAAAAAAGTATTCTCGCTGAAATACAATAAAAAAAGCCCTGAAGATCCCCGAGGATCCCTTAAGGACTTTGGTGTTTAATTCATTTCAAAAAAATAGATGGATTGTACCACGCCTTCGAAAATTTCATAGGCCACCCCTGCAAATCCGGTACCCTCGGCATAACGGATTTCTGTGATCTCTCCGTCCTCCAAATGGTGTATCGCCCCCATATGGGCACCGTAGTACTCGGTTTCATCACCCCAGTAGACCTGTCCCTGTTCCCCTAAAACAGCTTCCTTCTCCGGAAGAGGATAGGCTAACAACACTTCACCGGCACTTTGTCCCACGTAAGTTCCCCTAGGTCCTGTGAATTCCGGACTTCTTATATAATAACCTGTGGCATAAACGCCATGATCATAATCGTTGATTTGGATGATCAGTCCGTCGTATTCCAAAATATACATCTGATAGGCAAAGAGGTCTTCCACTTTTTCATTGGGAGAACCGAATAAATCCAGCACGGCCTCTTCTTCCATCATCAAACGGTAATCAATCTCCCGGTAGAGGTCTTCATAGGATAGTCGGCGGTCTGTGTATCTTCGATGTTCCAACAACCGTTCAAAGGAAGACTCCCTAAAGTAAACCCAATTACTTGGATCTTTAATAAGAACCTCTATTTCCGTTTCCTCCGTACCTTCCGGCTTTTCCTCTTCACCTCTTCTACAACCGCTAAAAAAGATCATCGTGAGAATTACCATGAGGAGTACCCATCTATTTTTATTAATCATTATTCTCTCCCCCCGGCTTAAAGAACCATCTATTATTGCTGTTTTATGTATTTATACCAATATTCCACACCTTCCAATCAAATATTGATGTAATTCCAGGGTTTTCAAAGAAAATAAGTCGCTGTGCCCAGGCTGAAAATTTTCCGGAAAAGAACCTGTGTATTTATCCTCATTCGGGATAAAAACACAGGCATAGTGTCTTGATTTTATTCATTTCCCCGTCCCATAATCTCGCGAACCCGCAGAGGATAATCCGTAATAATTCCTTTAATATCATATTGCAATACTTCCCGGATCGACCCTTCAGAATTTACGGTCCAGACAAAGAGATCTTTATCTTCTTGTTTAACTTTTTTTACCAGTTCATCACTAAGCATACCCTTATAAACCGTTAAGTAATCCACATCCAGAGAAGCTATATCTCCCAGGGCAAAATACAGAATTTGAGCGGTCATAATATCCGGATAAGTGCCCCAAGTGAACCGGCTGATGAAATTCGTGGCAAGAACGGATAATCCTCCGCTTCCCAGGGTCAATGCGACCAGAGTGATTACCGGGTGAAGCTGAAGCTCTAAAGCGATCAAGTACTCCGTTATAATAAATAAAAAGAGCATATTTTGTCTGTTTTTAGTCTTGGCCAAAGGATAACAGACAAATGTATCATTGATATTACAATCACTAAAAAAAACACCTTTCCGGTTTCCCAAGAGGGATCCGAAAAGGCGGTTCAGTTATTTCTTATTGATTTTTCTCTGTTTAATTATTGATACAGTCTGTCGATATCAGCTTCCGCCATCAACTCTTCAACGTATTCCATCTGCTTTTCCTGGATCTGTTGTTGTTGAAGCTGTTCGGTAATCTGGTCTTCCACATCTTCATAGGGGACCTCTTCTTGTCCTTGCTCTTCCCAGCTTTCCTGAAGTTGTGCATAATAGGCTTCCTTTTCTTCTTCCGTAACTTCAATATTGTCTAAGTCCAGGTTCCGACTCATGAGATTTTCAATCATCAGGTTCTCGTAAAGGAATTCCCGTAAAGAGTCATCGGTAAGACCTTCCGCTTCCATGGCCTGTTCTAGACCTTCTTCGCCATCAAATTGTACTTTCAGCTCTTCAACATTCTCTTCTACGTCTTCATCGGTAACTTCAATATCTTGGTCTTCGGCTTCCTGCAACATTACGTGTTGGGTAATTATAGACTCTACAGCCTGTTGCTGAAGCTGAGGGATCATAACCGCTGCATCTTCATCGTCAAAATCCATACCATACTGAGTTTCTGCCATTTCCTTGCTTCGTTCAAACTCCTCTTCAAACTCAGCAAAGGTTATTTCATCATCGTTCACTCGAAGGAAAACATCGGACTCTTCAAAATCATCCATATCTATTTCTTCCTGTTGCATTTCCCCAAGAGCATCTTCACTTTGAGCTGTGCCTTCATCGTTTTCTCCATTGTCTCCGTTTTCCACTTCTCCATCACCGCAGGCGGTCAGTACAAATAGTCCCACCAAAGCTAACGCTAACATTGTAATAATTTTTTTCTTCAACATAAAACCTCCTATAGATTGTGCTTCTAGTTTGTGTTAATAATATCTTGTTGCATAGTGTAGTATCTATAGAGAGGTTTGTCAAGTATTAAAACACCTTTATTCCCGTGCTGACTATCAACTTACAACTCCTTCAAAGGAAGGTCACGGGTTGCCACAATGTTTACCCCTGTATCCTGAAAATCCTCCATCAGAATCTGCCCCATCTTAACCGGCGCCTCCACAAAAGCCCGGTCGATCGCCTTCATTAATTCGAAGATCTTCCCTTTGGGCAGGGGGCGGTCCGTCTTTACGGGAACTAAGGGGAGAAAGCCGCCCTTGACGGTAAAGGTGGTGGTAATAATCCTTCTGGGGTCTTTGAGCTCTTGTTCTCCGTATTCCAATCCTTTTTTGCATTTATAGCCTTCAATCATATACTTGTCTTCCTCCATGGTAATTTCCAGCTTGCAGCCCATGGGGCAGGCAATGCAGGTAATTTCCTTTTCCACAAATTTAGTCATTTTCTTCACCTTCGATCTCTACGATAATCTCTCCTGTCAGGGAGCTCAAATCCTCCGGACTCAGGTTGATCTGTACCATTTCCGAGGGAACGATCAAGCGCTCTCTTTTTTCCTTTACGATTCGCTCCCCCTCCTTTACCTTCACCCGGGCCTTTTTATAGATCACATCACTTCGTAAAAACAGGGTGACGCCGTCGGGATCCTCCAACATAATCCGATGGGGCAGGGTATAGGTAACCCCTTTTCCCGGGTTTGTGAGCACTTCTTTGCCCCGGGGCAGGGCTCCCGCCGCAAAGCGGGCGGCGTTTCTTCCGGCGATGCGGCTTTCCTCGGTGACAAAATCCACAATATCATGGACATGGAGCACATTGCCGCAGGAAAAGATTCCCGGCACATCGGTTTCCATGGTACTTTTGACCACGGCTCCCTTGGTTCTAGGATCCAGGGAAACCCGGGCTTTCTCCGACAATTCATTTTCCGGTATCAGTCCCACGGAAAGCAACAACGTATCGCAGGATATGGTTTGCTGAGTCCCTTCGATGGGCTGCCACTGCTCATCAATTTTGCTGATACGCACCCCTTCGATGCGGTCCTTACCATGAACTTCTTCGATCTGATGACGCAGAAGCAGGGGAATATCGTAATCCTCCAGGCACTGGGCAATGTTTCGATAAAGTCCGCTGGAATGGGGCATCACTTCCACTACGGCCATGACCTTGGCCCCCTCTAAGGTCATTCTCCGGGCCATGATCAGGCCGATGTCACCGGAACCGTAAATCACCACTTCCTTGCCCACCTGGTAGCCTTCCATATTTAAAATCCGCTGGGCCATCCCTGCATTATAAACCCCTGCGGGCCGGTAGCCCTGAAGATCAATGGCGCCCGAGGTTCGCTCCCGACAGCCCATGGCAAGGACCACGGCTTTCCCTCGAATTTCTTGGATTCCCTCGTCTCCCAGGACCGTCACCCTACGATCCTCCGTTACGTCCAGCACCATGGTATTCAGATGCACCTCGATGTCTTCCCCCTTCACTTGGTTAATAAATCGCTGGGCATACTCGGGACCGGTGAGCTCCTCCTTGAATTCCTGGAGTCCGAAACCGTTATGGATACACTGATTAAGAATACCGCCCAGTTCCCGGTCCCGCTCCAGCACCACAACGGACGTTGCTCCGGCTTTTTTCGCCTCTAGGGCCGCTCCAAGGCCGGCGGGACCTCCTCCGATTACAATTACGTCCTTCATCATTTTAATGCTCCTTTCAACTTCCCGCTCAGCAGTTTGGAATCCGTGCCTTCTTTACGAATCTCCTCCATGGGAATTTGAAGCTCCCGGGATAAAATCTCCAACACCCGGGGGCCGCAGAATCCCCCCTGGCAGCGACCGGATCCCGGTCGTACCCTTCGTTTAATCCCGTCCAGGGTGGTGGCCCCTCCCCGTCGGTGGATGGCCTCCAGGATTTCTCCTTCGGTGATCATCTCACAGCGGCAGATAATCTTTTTATACCGGGGATTCGCCTTCAAAAGCCCCTCTTTTTCCCCGTTGCTCAAGGCCTCAAAGTGGGGAATGGCTCTACGCTTTTCGATAAAGTTCTGCTTTTTTTCCAGGGACAGCCTTTCTTGGATTTCCCCTACCACCATTTCTCCTATGGCCGGTGCCGAAGCCAGTCCTGGGCTGTCAATGCCGATTAAATGCATGAGCCCCTTTGCAGTCTTAGAGGGTTCTATGATAAAATCGCTCCCTTCAACGGAGGCTCGTATTCCCGAGAATATTCGAATGCTCTCCCTCAAGGGAACCTTCGGTACGGCTTTGCTTGCGGAGCGGTCCACTTTTTCGATACCCGCCTTAGTTGTCCGGGTATCTTCCGGACTGTCAATACCGTCGGAGGTGGGCCCTACAATGATGTTTCCGTGGACCGTCGGGGCCACCAACACCCCTTTTCCGTCGGGGGTCGGGGTTTGAAAAATCACATGGGAGACCGTATCCCCTGCTTTTCGGTCCAGAATCCGGTATTCCCCTCGATTTGGAGTGATTTTATAGTTCCGGTCCCCTATCATTTCAGCGATCCTGTCGGAATGTACCCCGGCGGCATTGATCACCATTTTTCCTTGAAATTCCCCCTGAGGTGTGAAAAGGCTTAACCCTTCCCCGAACTCCTTAATGCCTTTCACCTCGGTATTCACAAAGAGTTCCGTTCCGTTTTCCATGGCATTTTCCAACAGGGCGAAGGTCATATTAAAAGGACAGGTAATCCCGGCGTTTTTCGCATACAAAACCTTCGTAACCTCCGGAGCAATCCCCGGCTCTATTTGTCGGACTTCCTCCCCGGTTAACAATTCCAAGCCTTCCACACCGTTTTTCTTTCCGTTTTCCATTAAGGCCCAAAGTTTTTGCTCTTCTTCCCGGTTAAAGGCCAGCACCATGGAGCCGCAGCGTTGATAGGGAAAGTTAAGCGCCTTGGCAAGACCGGGATACAGCTCAACTCCCCGTTTATTGAGCTTTCCTTTCAGGGTTCCGTGCCGGGCGTCGTATCCTCCATGCACAATGGCACTGTTGGCCTTGGTGGTTCCTTGACATACTTCGGGATTTTTCTCCAGGATGGCCACCCTTCCCTGATATTTCGATAACTCCCGGGCAACGGCGGTTCCAATCACCCCTGCCCCGATAATGATTACATCGTACATTGATTTTCCTCCTTCAGCGGGATCATTTCTTCCAGGATATTTGTGGCGAGCTACTTTTTTTCCCAGCCCGCGGAGCATTCCACGGCCTTGGTCCATTTTCGGTATAATTCTTCCTTTTTTTCCTCTTCCATCTCGGGTATAAACTCCCGGTCCATTTCCCATTTTTCCTTAATTTCATCCAGGTCCTTCCAGAATCCTACGGCAAGGCCGGCTAAGTATGCGGCACCTAAGGCGGTGGTTTCCTCCACGGAGGTTCTTTTTACCGGAACTCCTAAAATATCCGCTTGAAAATCCATCAGGAAATTATTCGCCGAGGCCCCGCCGTCCACTTTCAGGGTCTTCAGCTTAATGCTGGAATCCTCCTCCATAGCGCTGAGGACATCCCGGGTTTGGTAGGCAATGGATTCTAAGGTGGCTCGGACGATATGCTCCCGTTTTACCCCCCGGGTGAGGCCCACGATGGTTCCCCTGGCGTACATATCCCAGTAGGGGGCCCCCAGTCCCGTAAAGGCGGGTACCACATAAACGCCGTTGGTGTCCTCCACCAAATTTGCATAGTACTCACTTTGGGCCGCATCATAAATCAACCGCAGCTCATCCCGTAGCCACTGAATGGAGGCTCCAGCGATGAAAATACTTCCTTCCAGAGCGTAGGTAACCTTACCTTCCCGTCCCCAGGCGATGGTGGTCAGCAGACCGTTCTCCGAGGCAATGGGCTCTTCTCCTGTATTCATCAGCATAAAACAACCGGTGCCGTAGGTGTTCTTTGCCATCCCCGGTTCAAAACAGGCCTGTCCGAACAGGGCCGCCTGCTGGTCCCCTGCATCTCCTGCAATGGGGATTCTCGCCCCGCCAAAGGTTTGTTCATCGGTGTAACCGTAGACTTCACTGGAAGGTTTTACTTCAGGAAGCATGGATTTTGGAATGTCTAGGACCTCTAAGAGTTCCTCGTCCCACTGAAGGGTGTGAATATTAAACAGCATCGTTCGTGAGGCATTGCTGTAGTCCGTAACATGGACCTTTCCCCGGGTGAGATTCCAGATCAGCCAGGTGTCGATGGTACCAAAAAGGAGCTTTCCCGCTTCCGCCTTTTCCCTGGCCCCCTCCACATTGTCCAGGAGCCACTTGATTTTCGTGCCGGAAAAATAAGCATCAATCACCAACCCCGTCTTTTTCCGTACAATATCGGTCATTCCCAAGGCTTTCAAGTCATCACAGATATCCGAGGTCCGTCGGCACTGCCAGACAATGGCATTGTAGATCGGTCTTCCCGTTTCTCTGTCCCATACCACGGTGGTTTCCCGTTGGTTGGTAATTCCGATGGCCGCCACTTCTTCCGGGCGTATGCCATTGACTTCCAACACCTGCCGGGCCATTCCGCTTTGGGTCCCCCAGATTTCCATGGCGTCGTGCTCCACCCATCCGGCCTTCGGGTAAATCTGGGTAAATTCCGTTTGACTGGTACCGACGTTATTTCCCTCTTGGTCAAAAATGATTGCTCTGGAGCTGGTGGTTCCCTGATCTAGGGCCATAATATAATTTTTCAATGAAACTCCTCCTCTATAATAATAATTTGCCTTTCATAAGTCTTACTTTGGTTGATACCCGAACTCAGCGGTAAAGTAACTGATAAGATAGAGACCTTTGGAATCCTCTCTTCCCTTGAAAATTCCCACAAAAAAGGACAAAAAATAAAAGAGCCGCCTCAACGACTCTCCTTTTTTGTCTCCATTGTCCTTGTTTCATTTTAATATGCAATTGTTTATAAAAAGTATATCGGAGGGATGATCAGGTGTCAAGGTGAAATTGAATTATTCAGATATTTTACGGCTGCATTACTCCTGCAAAAGCGATCCATGCCAATACGGATTTGGCCACAAGGCTGAGAATAATGTATCCCCTTTCCCCGTATAAATAATTCTTCCATTTCCCCACTTTTTTATACTGTAAAATCATATTAATGGGGAACAGATTGAAAAATATGAAATAACTTCCCACCAACGCATAAACAAACCAGGGCACCTCGGCAGGATTGGCATTTCCAAAGGCATATAGAAGAATTACGATCCAGGGAACGATACCTGCAAAGCTTCCGAAGATAAAGGGCTTCCAATTGGTTTTTTCCGTATACTGATTGATCTCCTCCATATCCAGACCGAAGAGATTCATGGAAGCATTGGCCGCTACTATTAACAACAGGGCCCCGATGCCATATACTCCGAATAACAGAGCAATCAGGACGATCATTAAGGAGGAGCTCAGCGCATACTCATACCAGCGAAATCGGTTCATTCCCCGATCTAAGTCCCGGTTGTAAATCGGATTACCCCAGGGGCTCACAATAATAAAGTGGGCCGCGGCGGATAGGAATAAAAACAGGGAGACCATAATACCGAAGGGCAGCTCCCCTAACTGATTAGGTTCCGTAACCAAGCGCATCTGGGTTTGATCAAAGGTTAAAAAGTAAGACCATAAGGGAATTCGAAACTCCGCAATCCGGTCGATGAACAGGGCAAATCCCAACATTAGCAATCCTTGAATCAAGTGTAGAAACCCCATAATGGTATTAAATCGTTTTAAGGAAGCATGGGTTATTTCTTTTGACATACAAGCACCTTCTTTCTTTAGTTGTATAAATCAGAATACATTTTTTTTATGTTTTTCAAGATACTTGTATATACCCGCCGAAGGGTTTTTTAAATCAGTCTTCGACCAATTACACCGGACTTTTTGCTATGAACACACGAAAATAAGCAGGACTTTAGTCTTTCGCGGTTTAACTGAAAAAGTTGGACCGTTGGCAACTTTAATTTTCAAGTTGATAATTTCCAAAGGATACTTTTCTATGTAATGTAAAACCCGAAACCTCATTGAAATATAAGGCTCCGGGCAGGGTGAAATTAGTTGCCGAAATCCACGATTTCATAATCATCGGGAATTTCAAAATCCTCTTCCGTCACTTCTCCCACTTTAAGGTTAGATACCTCCATTACATAGTTATCATCAGGATCCGGTCCGGTGCTTTCAATTCTCATGGGGATCCCGTACTCCTGATGAATCCACATTCTTAATTCCACCTCATCATAACTGTCACTGACCACATAGGTGGCTACTCCGTTAATTTCCTCATCTTCGTGATAGGTCAGTCGATCCCAGTCCTCTTCGATCATAAACTCATCGGCCCGGGGCTCATCCTCCGCATCTTCTTCCATAGGAGGCTCCTGATCCGAAGGAAAACGCATAGCCGTCATGGTATCGGGGTCCAGCATATAGTAATATTCATCATCCTGGATACTGATAAAGGTTTGTCCCTCCCACTCTCCTTCGCTGCGAAACATGTCATCCATAATCCACAGTCGAGTGGTAAAGCTATCCATAGCTTCCGATTCCATGGTCATTTCATAGGAAAAGTTCACAGGATAATCCATGGATCCGAAAATACTTTCCAGATCCCGGTCTTCTCCGGACTCCTGGTCTTCATCTCCAGGATCCTCTTCACCGTTTTCACCCTCATCATCGGGTTCTTCTTCACCGGGAGTCTCCGTTTCATCAAGCTCTTCTTCCTCGCCGGTAGTTTCCTCGGTCATTTCCTCATCATTATCTTCTCCGCCGCATCCGTAGAAAGCCAACAGGGGAATCATAATGATAATCATAAGGATTAGTAGTGTTTTTCTTTTCGTTGGTTTCATGATTTTCCTCCTTTGCTTATACTTTATCTTAGAAAATTAACTCGAACATGACCTGGCGTTAACCTTAAGAAAAAACTTCTAGTTGGATACATTAGTATTTATACCCCGGGTTGTTTATCTTCAATCCTTTCTCCTTGTTGATTTTCATTGTGAAAACTTTGTTTTTCACCTTTAATCATAAATTTACCAAAATAAAAGGCCCCAAGGGGCCTTTTAGAATTGATAACCGGTTTTTAAAATTTCACTCTAATACTTTATCCAAAATTTCCTCTGTCTCATCCGCTGCCTGTTGCATAACCTCGTTGATGATGCCTCCGAAGGGTCGTGCCATTAGCTTTGAATTCATTCTTGAAATATAGGTGTTGCCATCGGATTTCTCATAGATGGAAATTCTGCAGGGCATTAAGGGTGACACGATCCGTTCATCGTCTTCTTCCAAAATCATTGCGGAGTACTGGGATGAGCATAATTCGTAGATTTCAATTCTGTCCACTTCAAATCCGTGGCCGTCCAGAATTTCCTGCATATCGTGCATGCCCGCAACGGACCAACCGGCGGCTTCCACTTCATCTTTAAAGCGTTCCACGGTTTCTTCAAAACCATAGGGGCTTTCGTCTTCCATCATCATGGCATTCGGTGCACTTTGGTATAGGGTAAATCCCGTCAACAGTCCTCCAGCCACTAAAGCGATCACTATAAATATAATCGTTTGATTTCGTTGTTTTTTACTCATGGTTCATTCCTCCTCTAAGATGTTTGTTTGTTAATCTGAGTACATCTTATCAGAGAAACTTTTTCTTTACCGTGACTAAATCACAGAGGGAGCTTATTTTTCAGCTTTTTTCGAGAAAGAAGGGTGATTTTCCCCCGGGAAAGCGTGATTACCTCCTCTTCCTGAAAGGTTTTCAACATCCGGCTGATCACTTCCCTGGCGGTGCCGATTTCTGCGGCGATTTTTTCGTGGGTGGTGGCCAGGGTAGTGGAAGAATTATTCAAAAAGTGGTCCTGAAGATATTTTGCCAGGCGCTGTTCAATGGAAAGAAAGGTTACCGCTTCCGTTCGACTCATCAGACTTGAAATTTTACGCAGCAGTCTACGAAGAAAGTATCGTTGAAACTCTATGTTCTCTGACATCAGCTTTTCAAAGTAGTCCACGGGAATGCCTACCAGTTTAGCTTTTTTCTCCACTACGGTTATGGTATTCAATGCTTCCTCTTTCATGATACAGGTTAAAGAAAACAGACAGGCTTCTCCTTTTCTCGCCCGATACAGGGTCATCTCTCTTCCTTCTTCCGACAATTGAAACACACGAAGACTCCCTTCCAAAACAAAATAAACCTTTTGACAGACCACCCCGGCTTCCACAATCACTTTACCCGGATCCCCCTTTAGGATTTCGCTTTGTCGTTGAAACTCCTCTTTTTCTTCCTTATTTAAGATGGTGAAAAAGGGTAATATCTCTTGAAATTCCGCTTCCATAATTTTCTCCTTCTCCGGTAGCCCCTGATTTTTTTTCAGATACCATTATTATTTTATTAGCCGCTGTTTTAAAACGCTCTTTGCTTTAGTAATCAATTTCCTCTTTTAAAAAGGTACCCTGATCTAAATCACTGAAGGCTTGATTCAGTTCTTCTTTGGTATTCATCACAATGGGTCCGCCCCAGGCTACGGGCTCATCCAACAAGGTGGAGCTGACATAAAGTACCTGGGCCCTTTGATCCCTGGCGTTAATCCTCACCTGATCCCCTTCTGTAAGCTTAACCGCAGTTTTTTCCTGAATTTTTTCATCTCCAACCATGGCTTGTCCTGAAAGGGTGAAAAGCATAATTGACCGGTCCTCTTTTGTGTCGATGGTTATGGAGGCACCGGCATCCAAATGGATATCATAGTAATTCAGAGGCAAATACATACTTTGGTAGCCTTTATATTCCTTATATTCTCCTGCTAAAAGACGAAGTTTTCCCTTTTCTAAAGGGATCTCCTGAATCTGATTCCGCTTTATACTGTTATAGGCCGGGGCTATCATTTTATCCTTTGCCGGAAGATTTAGCCAAAGCTGTACCCCCAACAACCGTTCCGATGCCGGCAGTCGCTCTTCATGCATAATTCCGGAGCCCGCTGTCATCCACTGCACTTCTCCGTCTCCGATGGTATCCTCATTTCCCAGGCTGTCCCTATGGGTCATCTGTCCCCGATAAACATAGCTGATGGTTTCAATTCCTCGATGGGGATGTAGGGGAAAACCCTTGGTGTAATCTTCCGGATTAGTACTGTCAAAGGAATCCAGCATTAGAATCGGATCGTAATCGCTGATGGAATCCGGGCCCAAGACTCTTACCAAGCTGACTCCCGCCCCGTCCTTCGTTCGAAATCCCGTTACTTCCTTTTTTACTTTGCGCTCCATACATATTCCCTCCCTGGTTATTTTCCTGCCTTTGATTTTAAATCCAACGGTTGAAAACCGATACCGGTATTACCGTTCAGCATAATAATTTATGTCCTAATGATATATCTACCCCTCTTTCTGAAGAAAAAACGGGGACTTCTTCGGCCTGTTTCGATTCATACCAGAATTTCTGATAAATTCCCGAAGGTTTTAGATCCACGGGCCAATAAAAAAATCAACCACCGTATACATACAGTGATTGATTCCTTTATAAAAAGCTTTGTTAAATCGAGCAGGGGCTGTATCCGCAGTCCTGACACTCAGAGCAACCCCCAGAGCGGTTCAGCTTTCCTCCGCACATAGGGCAGGTGTCGGGATCTTCTTTGATTTGTTCACCGGCTAACAGGTTGATTTCTTCTTGCAACTCTTCAATTCGATTTTTCTTATCCTTTTTGTGATCCGTAATCAGAATTCCGCTTCGAGCGCATCCGTCTCGGTAGATGGTAATGCCTTTTAACCCTCGTTCCCCGGCAAAGAGGTAAAGATCCTCCACCTGCTCCACGGTAAATTCATTTGGCACATTCACCGTAGAGGAAATGCTGGCATCAATGTATTGCTGCCAGGTTGCCTGTACTTCAATCCGCTCTTTATAGTCCAGATTGGAAGTGGTTACGATATGATCCGGCAGATCATCCTCATAGGAAAGGTTGTTGGCATTCATATATTCTTTAACGATGGGGGTAAAAACTTTGTAATAAGTATCTTCATGATGCAAGGATTCGGATTTTCTGGTATAAGCTACCTGGAAAATCGGTTCCACTCCGTTACTACAGCCCACCAAGGTTGCAATGCTTCCTGTTGGAGGAATAGTAAGCAGTTGAGAGTTTCTCAGGCCATGTTCTTCAATCAGCTCCAAAACATCTTCATCGGCATTTTCCTGGAGGAAGGGAGATTTCAGCACCGCTTCCTTGTTGAATCGTGGAAAAGGTCCGTCGGCTTCCGCCATCAAAGCGGATTGTCGTAAGGCTTCATTGATCATAATCCGTCCGATTTGGTGGATCAGGGAAAGGGATTCACTGCTTCCGTAGCGCACTCCCATTTTAATGAACATATCCGCAAGACCCATGATTCCAAGGCCGATTTGTCGGAGATCCCGGGACATTTCCCGTTGCTGCTCTAAGGGATGAAGATTCATATTTTCATCTAGAATTTCATTTAGATAGATCACGCCGTTTCTAACCATTTCCCCAAACTTCTCAAACTCAAACCGGGCATACTTCGTGAAGGGGTGCTTGACAAAACGACTTAAGTTTATGGAGGATAGGTTGCAGCTTCCAAAAGCCGGCAAAGTTTCCTCGGCGCAGGGGTTTACTCCTGCAAATTCAAAGCTTTTATCCTCACTCATCAAGTGCCAGGAATCAATCCGGTCTTTATAGAGGATTCCCGGCTCCGCCATGTTCCAGTTGTTATGAGCCAGTTTGTTGAACAAGTCCTTCGCCCGTACTACTTTTCGGATTTCCTCCCCCGAGGATTCCACCTTGAAGTACAACTCAAAATCCCGGTCTTCCCGTACCGCCTGTAAAAATTCATCGGTTACGTTGACAGAAATGTTGGCAAAGGTCACTTTGTCCTGAATATTTTTCACATTGATAAACTCTTCAATATCCGGGTGATCGCAGTCCAGGTTCAGCATCAAGGCTCCCCTTCGTCCACGCATTCCGATCAGCCCCGTAACCAAGGAGTATAAATCCATAAAGCTTACGGCGCCGGTAGTGGTATTCGCTGCATTATTCACTTTCGCATCCTTCGGTCGAAGGTTGGAAAGGGTCAGGCCTACCCCTCCGCCGTAAGAATAGGTTCTTGCTAAGTACTTTGCCGTATCAAAAATGGATTCGATATTATCCTCCACCTTCGGCATTACGTAACAGTTACTAAGGGTGATTTTTCTGCCCAGTTTATCCAGACCTCGTCCCACCAGAATTCTTCCTGCGGGCATGAATTTTTTATCTTTAATCGCCTTTTTCACAGGACCGTTTTCCACGGCTACCCGGTCTAAGAACTCATCGAAGGTCTCTGCATCGTAGCGGTATTTTTTTTCATAAATGTCCCGCTGCAAATCCGTCATACTCCAACCCTGTTCCCTTAGGATGGCCCGTTCCTGTCGGTATACAATATACTTTCTTGCAACCTCCGGTCTGGATTTCATCAACTGCAGTTCCACATAATCCTGAATTTCCTCAATGTTTACCACATCTTTTCCACTGAAGGCTTCAATGGCCTCTTCCCCGATGGATTTCGCCAAAGCCTCATCCACACCATCTTCCGTTTCATTCATGGCCTTTTTAACCGCCGTGATGATTTTTTCCGCTTCGAAATCTACAATCTTCCCATTCCGTTTTTCAACTCTTAGCATCGCTGTTACCCCTTTCGTTTCTAGTATGAATTATTAATTTTAAATATTATTTCTTCTACGAATTGATCATTTTATCATGGAAACCTTGATATGTAAAATAATCAACAAACCTATATATAGTGTTTTAAAAACTCTATACATACAACATATATATAATTTAGCATAAAATTTAAGTTTTTACAAGAGAGGCGGAAATTATTTTTCACAGTGACTCCAAGGGGATGGAGTTATTCAAGCCAGCTTCAGACAATTTGTTTTTGTGGAAATTCTTCCCTCCCATATAGTATAATGAATAAATATCAACAAAGTTTTTCAGATACATAATTAAAGGGGGATCATCATGAAAAAAGTCGCTTGGTTAACCGTAATCGGTGTTTTAGGTTTCATTTATATCGCATCCTCTATACCTGACCTCCGGGTGCTTCCCGTGCTTCGCCATATTTTAGATTTTACCAGAAGCTTTGATGTGGTTTTTTTAAGGCTCTCGGAATTCATCGCTGCCCGATTGCCGGTAGAGGGCGGGTCCTCTTATTTAGCCCCCATCGATACGGTAATGCAGGACTTCTTATTGTATATCCGAAGAAATCCAGCCATTATCGAATTTTTCCTTCGTAAACTGGCTCATATCATCGTATTCTTCACCCTGACTCTGGTACTTTTCTTTTTGCTTTATCAATATATCTCGAGCAAAGCCCTCAGCCTTTTTCTTTCCTTTACCGGAGGATTTGTCTTTGCCCTTCTCGATGAGATTCGTCAATCCTTTGTGCCCGGCCGTACCGGGTCCCTCTTTGACGTCATGATCAATATGGTAGGGGTCTCCTTAGGAATCCTGGTGATCATCTTTGCCCTGATCATTACCAGCGGGGAGCGCTACCGCTATTTTCGCCCCGAAGGAATCAAAAAAGAGCTGGAATGATTTCACCCCATTCCTAGGAATTACTACTACAAAAACATCAAGGAGGAAAAACCATGCCCAAAAATCATAAACCATTGTTTTTATATGTATTGCTGTTCATCTTTACAATAATTCTTCTGAGCGGTTGTAGCGACTCCGATAGTGAAAGTGCCTCCGAAGATTATCAAGTGATTAATTCCCCGGATTTTTCCTACGACAACGCCACGGTTTATTTTGCCATGACCGACCGATTTTACGACGGCAATTCCGATAATAATCATTCCTACGGCAGAGAGTCGGTGGATGCCCTGGGAAATGACATTGCCACTTTTCACGGTGGGGACTATGCAGGGCTTACGAAGAAGTTGGAAGAGGGTTATTTTCAAGATCTGGGAGTGGACGTTTTATGGGTATCTGCCCCTTATGAACAGGCCCACGGTTATATCGGCGGCGGCAATCGCGGTGATTTTGCCCACTATGGTTTTCACGGCTACTACGCCTTGGATTGGACCATGATGGACCGGAACTTCGGTACCGTGGAGGAGTTTCGCACCTTTATCAACACCGCCCACGAACAGGAAATCCGGGTATTTTTGGATGTGGTGATGAATCACGTAGGCTATCCGAATCTGCAGGATATGCTGGACTATAATTACGGGGGGCTTTCCCCGTCACTTGAGGATCCTAAGGATCTCCTTCCCGGGGAAGGGGAGGATTTTCACAAGTGGACCGAAGCGGTGGACTGGGAGGATCCCGCCGCCTGGGAGAACTGGTGGGGCGACTGGGTGCGGGCGGACCTTCCCGGCTACCATCCCCCCGGAGATACGGTATACACCCAAAACCTTTACGGCCTTCCGGATATTCGAACGGAAGTGGAAAAGGATTTAGGTCTGCCGCCGATTCTTGAAACCAAATGGGAAATCGAAGAGGATTCCGAATACGAGGAGTGGATTGTTCCTGGGGCTTCAGATCTTCGCCGGGACCTTGAAATACCTCCCGCCGATTACATCTCCAAATGGCTGGCGGCCTGGGTGGAGGAGTTCGGCATCAACGGCTTTCGGATTGATACGGCCAAACATGTGGAGATTGAACGCTGGGAAGAGTTGAAGGAACGCAGCAATGAAGCCCTACAGACCTTTCGTTCGGAAAATCCGGAACTGCCCGGCGCGACCTTTGAAGAGGACTTTTTCTTTCTCGGAGAAGTCTGGGGCCATGGCTTAAACCGTAATCATTACTACGACCGGGGTTTTGACGCCTTGATCAACTTTACCTTTCAAGGAGAACGCCGGGACGGTCCCGCTTATGCCCTCGAACGAATGCCGAGGATTTTCGAGAACTATTCCGAAGCCATTAACCGGGTGGAGGACTTTACCGTGCTCAGTTATTTATCCCAACACGACACTTCCCTTTACCCCCGGGACCGTTTGGAGGAGGGCGGCACATATTTAATGCTTCTACCGGGAATGGTTAAAATTTTTTACGGCGACGAAG
The DNA here is from genome assembly GCF_009910325.1 of Isachenkonia alkalipeptolytica. Classification (NCBI taxonomy): domain Bacteria; kingdom Bacillati; phylum Bacillota; class Clostridia; order Eubacteriales; family Clostridiaceae; genus Isachenkonia; species Isachenkonia alkalipeptolytica. The sequence continues at coordinate 77,507 of NZ_SUMG01000004.1, read as the reverse complement.
TGGCCCGGGAAGCCGGAGACGGCGGAAGCGACGCCACCATGGGCACCAGGTCCTCCATGGACTGGGATAATCTCGATGAAGACCTGCTTCATCACTTCCAAAAACTCGGGCAGTTTCGAAGTCGAAACCCCGCTGTGGGCGCCGGGTATCACACTACCCTTAGTACCGAACCCTTTGTTTTCACAAGGGTCTCCCCCGGGAATCATCAACATAACCGGGTGATGGTATCCCTCGGAGAGGAAGGTTCCGTTACCTTACCCGTCGGTGAGCTTTTTGAGGAAGGGGAACTTCTGCGGGAGGCTTATCAAAACAAAGTCTATACCGTTGAAGGCGAAACCCTGGATGTGGATGCCGGCGATAAAGGCATTGTGCTGCTGGAAGTGGTAGAGAAGCTGGAATAAACCAAAGGAATAAACCAAGGGGACGAACCAAAGGGGACGGAGGTAAGCGGTACATCATGTACCGTTTACCTCCGTCCCCTTTGGTTTGCTTTATTAAAGACCGGTAGACCCGAAGCCCCCTTGTCCCCGAACACTGTCCTCTAGGTGATCCACCTTTTCCACGGTAACCCGGGTTACCGGCATAATAACCATTTGGGCGATTTTTTGCCCGATTTCCACGGAGTAGGCTTCCCGGGAGTGATTGATTAATATTACCTCGACCTCTCCTCGGTAGCCCTCATCAACGGTACCCGGAGTGTTTAACAGGGTGATCCCGTTTTTCAGTGCCAGGCCGCTCTTTGGTCTAATTTGGGCTTCTGTATTGGGTGGTAGCTGAATTTTCAACCCCGTTCCCACAAGTTTTCGTTCTCCCGGTTGCAGTGTAACACTTTCTACGGCATATAAGTCCATACCTGCGTCCCCTTCATGGGCATAATCCGGTAATTTAGCATTTTCATCGGTTAATTCAATTTTCATTATCATAATAATCCCTCCAAGTTAATAGCTGTCTTAAGAAAAGTCCACCGACAGTTCAGTGGACTTACTTTTCTATTATACTATATCTTTACGGAGAAATCATTCTCCCATATAAAATACTGCCGAACCCATGGACTATACCATTGCCCTTAATCCTTGAGCTTTATAAAATTATTTCTCCCTCAAGATAAGTACTTGCTTTTCCACTTACTACCACACGTTCCCCTTGGTCCTCACAATACACCGTCCCTCCTCTTTTGGAGAGTTGCTTGGCCACCATCACTTTTTTATTCAAAACTTCGCTCCAGTAGGGGGTAAGGGCCGCATGGGCAGAACCGGTGACGGGATCCTCATCAACCCCGATCTTTGGATAAAAGCAGCGGGATACAAAGTCCACATCCTCTCCCTTAGCGGTAACAATCACACCCATACCGTGATCCAGCATCGCCAATTTTTTAAAATCCGGTCGTACTTCTTTAACCATCTTTTCATTTTCCAGAGGGATTACCAGATCCCGGGATAAGTAGGCCTTCCCTTGTTTAATGCCTAAGGCCGCTTCCATATCATTGGTCCACATGGCCAGCTTCGGCTTACGACTTGGAAAATTCATCCGATACAGCTCTCCCTGTTTTTCCACTTCCAAAATTCCGCTTAGGGTATTAAATTTCATCCTTTTGACATCGGGATGGATCTTTGTGGCTATAATATGGGCGGTGGCCAAGGTGGCATGACCGCAGAGATCCACCTCCGCCGTGGGGGTAAACCATTTCAACTCATAGCCGTCGGCCACCTCGAATACAAAGGCGGTTTCCGATAAGTTGTTCTCCGCGGCGATCTGCTGCATCAGTTCTTTTTCGATGGGCTCTTCTAAAATGCAAACCCCCGCAGGGTTTCCTCCAAAGATATTCTCACTAAAAGCATCCACAACATAGTATTTCATGGTCATTCTCCTTTCTTTATTTTCAATAATTGCTCAAAGTAGCTCAAAAGGGACTAGCCCAAAAGGGACTAGCCCAAAAGGGACGGGGGTATTTGAGTCACGATAGCCCAAATACCTCCGTCCCCTTTGAGCTACCTTTGAGTGAGCTACCCTCTGGGCTATCTTACGAGCAGGGCTCGTACCGGGGCCGCTTCGGCCCCTTTGATTTTCAGCGGCGGGGCGATCAGGAGATACGCCCCCTCCTCCGCATCCTTCAGTCTTAAGCCTTCAAGGATCATGATATCCTTTTCCAAAAGTATTTTATGGGTGTTTTTTTCCGGCTGTTCCCGCTCGATGCCCAGGGCATCGATGCCCACCCCGATGATCCCCTGGGCTTTTAAAAACTCCGCCCCGGAGGCCGCAAGATAAACAAAGGAAAAATTAAAATGTTCCTCAAAGGAATTTTTTGTCTTTAACAGTATAAAATGATCCCGAGGGATTTTTTTTCCTTCCAGGTCCTCCTTTGTAATCCCCTCTTCCACCGCTGTCATGTCCAATACCTGACAGGGCACCACTAACCGATCCGGGGTTAGGGAATCCATGGTTTCCCCCTCTTCAATCATGTGCAAAGGTCTATCCAGATGGGTTCCCGTATGCATCCCCACAGTCATCGTGGTCTCATAGGCATCACTGTTTTTAAAGTCCCGGGTTACTTCAATTTTCGGACGATTTTCCTCCCTGTTTTTATAAACCGTCATTTCTTCGGATATTTCCATACTGATATCAATAATTTTATTAATGGATAACACGTTCATCACCGCCTTTAATCCTTTTAATCGTCTACAACCACTGCCTCCCCGGTTCCCGGTCCACCAGCTCCGCCCCTTCCTTCGGACCCTGAGATGCTTTCTTATAATTCCGAACTTCCAACGGATGCCGTTTACGCCAATCGATTAAGGTATCCACCCATTTCCAGGAGGCCTCCACCTCTTCCCAGTGGGTAAACAGGGTCTGATCCCCCTTGATGGCGTCGCCGAGAAGCTTTTCATAAGCCTCGGGGGTATTCATGCCGATTAAACAGTTTTGACAAAAGTCCATGGTAACAGGTCTTATGGTGTCCACCGTTCCCGGCTGTTTGGTATTAAAGCTCAATACAACTCCCTCCTGGGGCTGAATATTAATCCTCAATCGATTAGGCTGTTCAATTTTTTTGTTTTTTCCCAAGCAACAGGACCCCATGGGTAGTTTATACTGGATGATGATTCGTGCGGTCTTATCCTTCATTCCTTTGCCGGTTTTCAAATAAAAGGGAACACCCAGCCACCTAGGATGATTTAAAAATAGCCGCAGGGCTACATAGGTTTCCGTAGATGATTCTTCCCTCACCCCCGGTTCCTGCTGATAACCTTGGTACTGTCCCAGGACCATTTGCTCTTCTATGCTGTCCTCTTTAAAAGGGATCAAACTTTGAAGCACTCGAACTTTTTCTTCTCGGAGATTTTTCGCCGTAAGATTTCCCGGCAGATCCACCGCCGCCAGAGCCACCATCTGGAGCATGTGATTTTGCACCATGTCCCGGAGAGCACCGGCTTGATCATAGTATTCCCCCCGCCGGCCTACCCCCTCCGATTCCGTGGATATGATCTGCACATGATCGATATGCTCACGATTCCAGGTAGGTTCAAAAATTTGGTTGGCCGCCCGAATCATTATAAGATTCTGTACCATCTCTTTCATCAGATAATGATCCACCCGATAAATCTCTTTTTCTTCAAAGGCCAATGTCAGGGCTTCATTCAAACTGGTTGCGGATTTTAGGTCACTACCGAAGGGTTTTTCCACCATCAACCGTTTCCACCCTTGATTTTTCCGGTATAAGTCCATCCTTTTAATGGCCCCGGCGATGTTGCTGAAATATTCAGGAGCTACGGCCAAATAAAACAGCCGATTCCCCTCCCCATCTATATCCCGATCAAGATTTTCCAACACTTTTTTTAAAGATTCGTAGTCTCCATCTATATTAAATTCCAGCTGGTGATAGTGAATACGCTGCTTCAACCGATCCCAAACCAATCCTTCATATTCTTCACCGGTATGGACTTTCACTGCTTTTTGGGCTTCCTGTATATAGGTGTTCGTAGAAATTTTTTTCCGTGCCACTGCTACCAGTCCGAAATTTTTTGCCAACAGTGCTTTCTTTTCCAGTTGATACAGGGCAGGAAGAAGCTTGCGATAGGTTAAATCCCCGGTGGCTCCGAAGATAACCAGCAAACAGCCCTCCATCAGGACTCATCCTTTATGGTGCCGTGACCCCCAAATTGATTACGAAGCCCGGCAACCACCTTCCCGGAAAAGGTATCCTGCTGTTGGGATCGGTAACGGGTAAATAAAGCAGCGGTCATAACCGGAGCCGGTATCGACAGGGCCAGGGCTTCCTGCACACTCCATAGACCTTCCCCAGAGGCATGAACCACTCCTTTGATCGAGGACAGTTCCGGATCCTCAACAAAGGCTTTATGGGTCAGGTCCATCAGCCATCCCCGAATCACCGAACCATGACGCCACACCTGGGCTATCTGTCCGTAGTCCACATCAAAGGGACTTTCCTTCAGGATTTCAAAGCCCTCCCCAATGGCCTGCATCATGCCGTATTCTATACCGTTATGAATCATTTTCACATAATGCCCCGCCCCCACAGGACCTACATGGGCCAATCCATCCTCTAGGCAAATGTCTTGGAGCAGGCTTTCCAATTTACCATACTCCTCTTGGTTTCCCCCCACCATCATACAGGCTCCGTGGCGGGCCCCTTCAATACCTCCGCTGGTTCCGATATCCATCATATGAATTCCCTGGGATTTCAGTTCCTCTGCCCGTCTTAAGGTATCTTTGTAGTTGGAGTTCCCGCCGTCAATGAGGATGTCCCCCTTTTCCAGGAGGGGCAGCAGATCCCGAAGCACCTCTTCCACCGCCTCCCCCGCGGGAACCATCAGCCATACCACCCGGGGCTTTGACAGTTGATTGACCAGATTTTCCAATGAGGTAGCCCCCAGAGCCCCTTCATTTTCCAAGGACCGTACCCTATCCATACTTCGATTGTAACCGATTACCCTATGTCCCTTCCCGTGCATGTTCAGCGCCAAAGCATATCCCATTTTTCCTAATCCCAGCAAACCGATTTCCATTATTTTTCCTCCTTTTAGTGCCGGGGTGAAAAAGTTCAAAGTATAATCTTTTCTTGTATTGAGGTTTCTCTATCCCCGGAAAATTTCCTATTATGGTTTATACCCCCGGGGTCTTTAAACAAACGCTTTTGCCTCAAGGGGAGGCCCGAGTCTTTCTACGTTTCATTTCTCTTTGGTTTTTAACAGATCAATAATGGGTATTATTTGAATGAATCATTTCTAAACCACCGGGAGTAAAAGAAGAGATTAGTGACCGGGAGTTTTGCCGGGAAGTTTTTAAGTAACCGAGCATACTTACGGTAAAATCGATATTGAAGGGAGATGGAAGAATGTCATCCGCTGAAAAATTTCAAAGACTGAAAATGAATTTACTCACAGAACTCTATCGAAAATATACGGAGAACGCCCCCTTGGGGAAACCCTACTATATCTCCTTAGAGCGAATCGACAAGCGAACGAATTATCATTCCTTTGATCAGGATATTAAAAATGCCTTTACGATCACCGAATCTGCATACAAATCCTTAGAAGAGGATCAGTACGTGGCCATTCAACGTTTGCCTCTAAAATATCATATAGAAATTACCGATCAGGGCATTGAGTATGTAAAAGATAACATGTAAGATTCTAATCGAGGGCCTTACCCTCAAGGGACAAAGCTAAGAACAGGGCTGAGCTGAAGGTCTTTCCCTGTAGATAAAAAACACCGGGACACAGCCTGGGTATAATAGGCGAACCTGCCCCGGTGCAGCCTGTTTACTCTTTTTAATCATATCGAAGAAGAATACTTTCCATGGGCTTTTTGCCCGTGGATTTCATCGGTTTCTGGGGATAACCGAAGGCCAGGATTTCTGAGGGAATTTCATTTGAGGACAGTCCTAAGAGCTCTTGAACCTCATCCACTTTAAAATAGGATACCCAAGTGGAACCTACCCCGTGTTCCAGCGCCGCCAACACCATATGAGTACCGGGGATCTTTGTCTGATGCTCCTCCTGATTAAGCCTGGCGTAAAAGGCTTGATCCATTTCGTCAATTTGGTCTTCATATTGGGGAAATCGGGACTTTTGGATATCCCGCCCCCCTCTATCATCGGAAACTATCTTGGTAATCAGCACCACCCAAAAGCTTGCATCCAACATCCATACCTGATTGTAAGCACTTTCAACGATTCTTTCCATCAGCTCTCGATTTTGAATCAGAGCAAATTTCCAGGGCTGTTCATTGCCTCCTGAAGGGGAGAGCCGTCCGGCTTCCAACACTTCGTCGATGACAGTCTCCCCCACGGCCTCTTTTCCGAAATCCCGAACACTGCAGCGCTTGTTCAAATAATCCACTAATTTCCTCGGCTCTCTTTGATGCTTTAAAAACACCACGTCCCGGTGATTCCCTGAGGGATCCGTCCAATAGTTTTGTACTTCTTCCTCGATCACAAAGCCCACCTTTTGGTACAGCCCCAAAGCCCGTTGATTATCCGAAAGAACATCGATATCTATGGACCAAAAACCATAACGATCATAAAGATAATCCATAAAAGTTTGCAATGCATCGGCTCCAAGACCTTTGCCCTGTTCTGTAACCTTCCCGATTTTCATACCGATCCGGCAGCTTCGCTTACTGTAATCGATTTTTCCGAAGGAAATCTCCCCCACGGGTTGATCCGTCAAGCGGTCCAGAATTACAAATCTTCGGGAATCCGGAAAACCCTTCTTTCCCTCCCGGATCTCTTTTTGAAAATCCTCCCGAACTTTTTCCAGGGAAATCCCCAACCCTTCAGGAAACCCTACATCTTTCATGACCCTGCCGTCATTCCACCACCGGGCGAATATTTCCGCATCCTCCAGGGTAATGGGTCGTATTGCGGTTTTCTTTCCTTTAGCAACAATTGGCACAGTTATCCCTCCTGTAAACTGAATATTTACTGATACTATACCCCGGGTTTTAAAAGAAAACCACCCCAGTCTAGATCTCTCAAAAAAAATTTCATTTTAAAAAGGAGAATTCACTTTTTTCTAGAATAGTATTATGGTATGCTTTAATCCTTACAAAATAATTCTACATAGAGCGGGAGGGACTATAATGTTTTTTTCTATATTTACAGGCATGGTCGGAGGATTGGGACTATTTCTTTTCGGCATGAAGACCATGGCCTCGGGACTGCAAAAAGCGGCGGGGGATCGCCTACGAAGAATACTGGAGGTTCTCACTTCCAACCCCTTCATGGCCACCTTGACGGGAGCCCTGGTTACCATACTGGTGCAAAGCAGTAGCACCACCAATGTAATGGTGGTCAGTTTTGCCAATTCCGGGCTGATGACTCTTTCCCAGGCTTTAGGAACCATGCTGGGAGCCAATATCGGGACCACCTTCACCGCCCAGTTGATTTCCTTTGATATTTACGTAATTACCTTTCCGGTAATCGGTATCGGTGCAGGGATCCATCTTTTTACCACAAAACGCATTTATAAATCCATCGGACAGGCAATACTGGGCTTCGGATTATTGTTTTTAGGACTGCAGGTCATGTCCGATGCCATGTATCCCCTCCGGGAACATCCGCCTTTTATCAGTATGTTAGCCAGCTTCGGTGCCATTCCCCCTTTAGGTGTTCTGGCTGGGGCGATATTCACCGCAATGATTCAAAGCAGTAGTGCCACTGCCGGCGTGGTCATCGCCATGACTTTGCAGGGGATGATCGATACCCCCTCTGCCATTGCCATAGTCCTGGGAGCTAATATCGGAACCAGCATTACCGCTGCCCTTGCCAGCATCGGAACAAACCTGACCTCTAGACGGGCGGTATTAGCCATTGTTACTGTCAAAGTTTCCGGGGTGTTGTTGGCTTTGTTGCTGTTCAATCCCTTCGTCCACCTAATATCCTACACCGGCGATACGGTTACCCGACAGGTGGCCAACGCCCATACTATTTTTAATGTGTTGAACGTCGTGGTGTTCTTTCCCTTCATTCAACCCCTTCTTCGTCTGGTTACCAGAATTCTCCCCGGTGAAGAACAGGTAGTGGAGTCCGGAACGAAAAACCTTAACAAACGACTTTTAGGTTCCACAACCGCCGCCATCGGTGTGGCAAGACAGGAACTCCTTCGAATGGCCCGTATCGCTCGGGAAATGTTGACGGATTCCATGACCATTCTCTATAACCGGGATCGGGGAATGATCGATTCCACAATGCAAAAGGAAGACTTAATCGACAGTCTGGATAAGGAAATCACTACATTTCTTGCAGAAATCGGCCAAAGTTCCCTGGGACGGGACCAGTCCCAGGCCATAACCGCATTGATGCATGTCAGCAGCGATTTGGAACGGGTGGGAGATCATGCGGAAAATATCATTGAACTGGCCGAGGGAAAAATCGATGAGGATTTGGTTTTTTCCGATCATGCCATTGAGGAACTGAAAGAATTTTACGGTTTAGTGGATGGGATGTTGGAGCGGGCCATAACCGCTTTTGAAAAAGAAGATCAGGAGTTGGCCAGACAAATAATTGAGGAGAGTCGGGACGTGCGAATGAAAGAGCGAAGTTTGCGAAAAAACCATACGGACCGAATTCATCAGAAGTTATGTGTTCCCAAGTCCGGCGTTATATTTTTGGATCTGATCAGCAATCTCCAACGGGTGGCGGACCATGCCACCAACCTCGCTGAGGTGGTCACGGGAGATTTCTAAAAAGCAGCTCTATCAAAGGGGACGGAGGTATTCGGTACATCATGTACCGAATACCTCCGTCCCCTTTGGTTTACTTTGGTCTATTTGGTCTATTTTGATTCATCCTTCATTCCCTTCGACTGAATCAAGGTCTTAAACCGTTTATAGCGAAGATAGCTGGGATTGGCGAATTTATTGAGAAACTTTAAAACAAGATTCCCTGCCCGCCCAAGCTTTGATAAGCGACCGAGCTTTGCAAAACGAAAAATCCGAACCAGACGGAATGCCCTGAAGGCTACATCCAGGGGTATAATAGCAAAAATTTCTATGCCATGCCGCTTGATAAATGCGGAAGATGAAAGTTCTGATTTTTCCTGCCGGTATCGCCGCCATAGGTCCAGGGCAAACACCGCGCAGACCAATAGATCAAAAACTTCCACAAAGGAGGTGTAGGCCACACTTGTGATAAGAAATAAATCCAGGGCCGAAAGACTTAACACCAGGATCGTAAGGCCGATGATCACACTTTCATAAACCGCTTCTTTACTACTGGTATCCCTTAATTTATTATACAGTACTTTTGGAATGCCTACATACTTTCGTAGTTTCTCAGCACCCAGGGCTTTGACTTTTGAATACATATTCTAAGGCCTCCGTTAGTTTACTCAACACTGATAATATCTTACCATATTCAACAAAATATTTCTTTATCAAAGATGAAATCCCCAAAGATTATTTCAGCAAGAACTCTAAGCTTTCTTTGCGGCCTCCTGAGCTTTTTCCGTGCTTTGCTTCACACTGAACAGCGTTGTGGTAAAGAGAATCAGCACCATCCCCAGTAGCTCCATAGCGGCCAGAGGATTGCCCAAAAGTAAAATACCGAATAAGGATGCGGTTACCGGCTCTACCATGGCCACCATGGAAGCGGTGGTGGGAGCGGTTCTTCGAATCCCTACTACATAAAGAATAAAAGAAACCCCCGCCCCTAATATTCCCAGCAGGATAAACCATCCGATATCCCCTGACTGAAGCACATGAGCCGCCTGCTCCTTATCCATAATAAGAAAAAGTATAAATGAAAAGGCAAAAAAAGCACTCATCAACGTGGCCTGGGGCTTTCCGATGGCCGAGGCGTTTTTAAACCCGAAGATAAACAGTACGTAGGAAAGTCCGGCGGTAATCCCGGCTGCCGTGCCAAAAAAACTCGTTGAAATCGATTCCATATCATAAGCTCCGGTAAGAAGAATGATCCCCATCAGCACAACCACAATGCATGCCCATTTGAACCAGGTAGACCTTTCCACCCCCAGGATAAAGGATATCAAAAGAACAAACACCGGCGCTGTATACATTAAGGTAACGGCCACCGCAACGCTGGCCGCTTCAATGCTGAGAAAATAAAAAGTGAAGTTCCCCGCAACACCGATCCCCGCCAGTATCGCCCATATATGAAACCGAATCGATGTAATCCAGTTCAATCTGGGATGGAAGAGAAACCAAAGGATAAAGCATAACCACGCCACAGCTCCCCGGTAAAAGGAGATCACAATGGGATCCCATCCCTTACTGATTAATATATCTCCGATGCCTCCGCTAATGCCCCAGCAGATAGCAGCAAACATGATTAACGCTACTCCTTTATATTTCATAGTGTCCCTCCTTTTAAATGACCTGACAAAATCCACCGATCTAAGTATTAGTCTTAGAATAAGCTATACCACAATCCATACCCAAAATCCCCTCCCTTTTAACAGCACAAATCAATAGTATAAAAAATCGCCTAAGCATATGATAATATGCCTAGACGATTTTAAAAGGGATTTCTCCCACCGCTCAACTTCTAATAACCTTAAATGGTTTGTTACAATACTATCTTAATTGTTGTCCTTACTGCTCTATTCGCTTTTCCGGTTTTGTCAGAAGGGTTACCACAATCAGCACCACTATAGCAATCGGCACCGATACCACCGCAGCGTCGTAGGGAATCAAATTTCCAAATTCCACAACCAAAGTGGCGATCACACCGGCGATCATAGACGATACCCCGCCGGCCTTCGTTACCCGCTTATTCCATAAAAATACGGCTAAAATTGCTGGAGTAATTCCTGCAGCGTACACAGTGTAGGCATACATCTGGGCCGCAAGAATCGACGGGAAATATTGAATAAGTACATAAGCCAGCACCCCGATAATCGGGATCATGATCCTTGTAAAGACCAGTTTTTCTTTACTGGTTGCCTCGGGTTTAATATAATTCCCGTAAATATCCATGGTGATGTTTGTTGCTGCGGACAACAAATAGGAGCTTCCTGTGGTAATGATGAAGGCGGTGATTGCCGCAAGGAGCAGCCCACCCACCATTAAGGGCATAATCGTGGTCGTTGCAATCAGTGCTTGTCCCGCGGCGATATCCGGGAAATTAACCCGGGCGGTAAAGGCAATAATGGCGATGGCGGGATAGATCACTACCAGACCGATTCCCCAGCCGATGGTTCCCAGTTTTGTTTCGGAATCCCCTTTAGAGGATGCCAAACGCTGATACATATTCTGGTCCCCCAGTAATAAAAATAGGGTCGGGATCACCAAGCCGATAAACTGCATTACCGATAAATCCCCCAGAACCGTCAAGCTGGATTCCGGGACTTCCGCCACCACATTGCTCCAGCCTCCGGCGGTTCCAATGGCGATTGGTACACCGACAATAATTCCGAACAGGATCAAAAATGCGCTGAGGGCGTCGGTAGGGGCTACGGACATCAGTCCGCCAATAGTTGCAAGGAAAATAATCAGTACCGCTGCAATAATGGTTCCAAGCTCCACAGACATGCCCGTGGTCACGTTCAGCACCATGCCCAGTCCCGTAAACTGATAGGATACAATTCCGATAAAAGCCAGAATGATGATGGCACTGGCAAGTATCTTTGCCCCTTCACCGTAGCGATCCTCCATGGCTTCCGCAATGGTATACTTTCCCGCTGCCCGAATCTTCGGTGCGATGATGTAGAGAATTCCCACACCGATCAAACTGGTCAGTCCGAAGAGTATGGCGGGCCACAGTCCAAAGTCATAGGCTATGGAGTTTCCTCCCCCGGTTACGGTTCCGCTTCCTACCCAAGTGGCAATCAGTGTACCCATTAACACCACCGGCCCTAAGCTTCCTCCGGCCAACATAAAGTCTTTGCTGTCTTTTACCTTCTTAGAATAATGCCATCCGATTCCGATAATCACTAAAAAATAAATTCCTAAAAATACCAGCATTGCTGGATTATGATCAAGTTCCATGTTGTCTCCTCCTAAAGTGTGTAATTTCTAATTTTGTTTTGTGATATAGTTCATTCTAATGCTCTAGCTTGGTCTGCCTTAGCATGGGGGATACCGGTGATTTAATCAATAACCACCGGCTCTTTGGTTACATGATTCAGTACTTCCGCGCCGGTTTCCGTAACCAGGACCAAATCCTCAATACGCACGCCGAAATCCCCGGATAGATATATTCCCGGCTCCACAGAGAAAATCATCCCCGGTTGCATCCGGTCATGGTTGGTCATGGATACATCTCCATACTCATGAACCTCGATCCCGATGGAGTGTCCTGTTCGGTGGGTAAAGTGCTTCCCGTAACCGTTTTTTTCGATCACCTCCCGAGCAGCCAAATCAATATCAGAGAACTTTGCTCCCGGTCGTACTTTAGCTATCGCTACACGGTTGGCCTCCTGTACGATTTCGTAAACCTTCTTTTGTTCTTCGGAAATTTTCTTATAAAACAAGGTCCGGGTCATATCCGCGGAGTAGGAATCCTTATGACAGCCGATGTCGATCAGTACGCTGTCCCCTTCCTGAGGCCGGTCTTCTCCCGGGCTGTGATGGGGATTGGCACCGTTTTTTCCATAGGCCACAATAGGATCAAAGGAAAAACCTTCCCCGCCCAGTTCCTGATAAATCTCTTCCAAGCACTTGGTCATTTGTTTTTCCGTCAATCTTTTGGGAATTTCCTCCGTCAGCCGTTCCATTGCCTGGTCATTAATCCTTGAGACGGCTTTCATTTTCCGGATTTCTTGGGGATCTTTAATCATACGAACCCTGTCCACCAGATAAGACCCTTTTTTCACAGTAATCTCCGGAGAGGCTTGGGTCAAATCGATTAAAAAACCGGCGGGCCAGTTTTTATCAATCCCGACTTCCTTACCTTCCGTTATATGCTTTGCCAGAAGACCAATGGGATCGTCGGTGTCGCTATACCGCTGAACCTTTAACTCGAGGCCCTCTTCCAGGGGGAAAAGCTCGTTAACAAACAGCACCGGTTCACTCTTTACGCTTAGGACCAGGGCCAACATTCTTTCCTGGGAATGGATCCATAAACCGGTTAAATAGTAAATCGACGGGGCATCGGAGATGATCAGTTGCTCCATATTCTCCTGCTCCATGGCATGAATCACTTTTTCAATTCGCGCTTTATCCATGGGTTCCCTCCTTTTCATTTTTTTATTATACTTGGTTTTTCTTCTTAAAACCACAAGTAAAAATATTAACACCTTTTCAGCGAACTTTCAACCAAATCCTTAAAATACTTGTAATTTAGGGATTTCTCAATATTTTTTGTATTCTAAAAACATTAAATGGTTTTTTTTGTATGTATTATATATCATAATAAAAACAAAAACATTTTTTATACTTCCCTCTATTTTTCTTGCTGGCTCATGCCCCCAACAGGGTATATCCATCGTTCTTAACGCCTATTTTTAAACCTCCCTCCGCCTGAAGTCGGACCCCTTTTCCCTCTACCGGAGGAATTCAATCAGTTCCTCCGACGGTTTTTTTCAACTAAAGCACCCTATATAATTATATCCAAGTATAGATTTTGCGTATTCCCAGTCTCATCAGAAATTTCAACATTTCTATTTGCCCCGCTAAGTTTCCTTTTAATAGAATATAAAGGAGGTTGAAAATGAAAAAAAATGTCTGTTTATGCGTCATAATATTTTGTGTAACACTGTTCAATCCTGGCTGCAACAATGAGATGGAGGAATCTTCAGCCGAAACTGAGGAAAACCCTTTGGAAGAGCTTACCGAAGGGGAAGAGACCGACGAAGAAAAAGAAGAGGTCGTGGAAGATTCGCTAGAAGATCCCGATGAAAAAAGGGAAAGTGAAGAAGCCATGGATCCTCCTGATTTAACCGGCATGAAAGCCATATTTTTACTTGCCAACGGATTTCATGATGCTGAAACCACCAGTCCTTTAGCATACCTGGAGCGTCACGGAGTGGAATGTGTCCTAGTCGGGCCGGAGATTGGAGAGATAGCGGCCTATAACACCAATACCACCCTGGATATCGAAAAGCTGATCGAAGATGCGGAGATTACCGATTACGACATTTTAATCATTCCCGGTGGCAACAGTCCCAGAGTACTGAATTTAAATGAACAGGCCTTAGCCTTTGTCCGGGACTTTATGGAAACAAAAAAGCCGGTGGCAACCATTTGCCGGGGACCTTACCTGTTAGCAGGAGCCGGTGTGCTGGAGGGCAGAACGCTTACGGCTATGGATTTTGTAGAGGATGCTATTTTTGAAGCCGGTGGCGAATTCGTAAACGAAGCGGTATTCGTCGACAGAAACCTTATTACTTCCCGGGAACCCGGGGATCTCCCGCTGTTTAACCAGGCCATCATTGAAGCCTTATCTACTCAAAAGTAAATTCCAACGAAAGCTTTGGTTCTTTCTATTGAAAAACCGCGTGAAGATCCGATCAACGGATCGATCCTTCACGCGGCTTTCATTAGTTTTTGTTGGTTGCTATCCAGGGGTCCTTATACGGATTAGTTTATGCAGATTGAGTACCTGAACACCTATAATTTTCTAAAGCCAGGGATAACTGATCGGGACAGGAAGTATTTTTCCCTCCGCATCGAATCCCCTGGGAAGAATTTACCGTCCCCTGATCCGAAGAATCCCGCCGATCAGAAAAACCAGGGGAACAAAAAACAAAAAAGCAATCTCTCTAAAAAGCACATCGCCAAAAATAAGGGCTGCCATGGGCAACAGCAACCCTATTGCTCCCGCCACAATCAAGAGTTTAGGATGTTTACTCACCGCTAATATGGGTCGGGGAACCTTTCCGGTTCCGATGTAATGTCCGGGACTGTACTGTTTTTCCTGCCAATCCTCTAAGTTCTCCATATCCTTTTCAAAATCATTTTTCTCTTTCATACCAATCCCCCTTAACCTTCTTTCCTTACTTTATTCTACAAGCCCATGGATTTATCCTTTTTTTTGAATGATATATTTTCATCGGATCACCGAGTTTCCGAAGGAACTATTTGAATTATTTATCATTAACATAAATCCCATAAAAATATTTCATTGGATTTATCCTCTAAACTTCGGTAAACTTAAGACGTTATATGTTCAAGAATAAATCTTCGGATTGGGGTGCTTACAAATGATTATTGATCTTCATGTCCACGAAAAAAGACATTCCGGTGACAGTGTTCTTTCCCTGGAAGATGCGGTTTGGCAAGCACGCAAGTTGGGTCTTGACGGGATTTGCATCACCGATCACGATAATAATAATATTAAGGATTTTGCCAAGAAGTACAGCGAGAAAGTGGATTTTCCCATCTTTGTGGGGGCGGAAATTTTTACCGCTGAAGGAGACTTTGTGGTCTTCGGCTTAGATGATATTCCTGAGGAAACCCTATCCGCCCAGAAACTACTTAATTTGGTTGAAGAGGCCGACGGCGTTGCCATTGCCGCCCATCCCTATCGCAATAATTTCCGAAGCCTTAGGGATCATAGCTATGATTTAGAAGGGTTTTGGGCCGTTGAAGCCTTTAACGGCACCACGGAGCCGAAAAAAAATGAACAGGCCCTTTTCATGGCCGGCGATATCAATATGCCCATCATCGGTGCCAGCGATGCCCATCAAATAAAGGATCTTGGCAAAATGGCCACTTGCTTTACCTCATCGATCCACTGTGAAAAGGATTTAATCGAAGCTATAAAGTCCCGACAGGTTTATCCGGTTCAGTGGACAGCAAAAGGCTATCAGCCCGTGACCACAGTAAAAGTTCCTCAAAGAGCGGTTAGTGCAAACAACCTCTAGATTAGAAATCTAGAGGCTTTTTTATGTCTTTCCTATCTTTATGTCTTCTCACTTATCTAATCCATTATATTCCCTGAATTTTCATTGTTTCATCCAAATCGTTCAGTGTCCTGAAAAAAAGATTACCTTCGAGAAAGTCCTTAGAGCTTATTCAACTTTGAAGGTAGGTATTTGGACTTTCTTCCCCCCACTCGAAAATCATGAAAAAGACTCCTCCCATGATAATTGAGAATCATCGGTATAAAGTCTTCACCCTTCATTCGGATACTCCCCTTTGTGCAGGAGCGTTCATCAAATCGTTGTACATCATCTACGCGAAGTTGCTTTCCGAGAAATACAATCGGCACCGGATCTCCGCTGTGGATCATCGGTCCGATGCTGGGGGTGGTATGATCCCCGGTAACAATTAAAAGAACATCCTCTTTCAACCCGTAATCGATTAGGGGAGCAAGCAAAGGATCAATTTTTTCCAACACCTTTACTTTCTGAAAGGGGTCCTTGGTATGGGCGGCCTGATCCGTCTCTTTGGTATGCAAATGGATGTATTCCGCAGAGGAAGCCAGGGCTTTTTCAACCCCCTCGGCAAAGGTGTTGTAGGGGGTGTATTCCATTTTCAACAGACGGGCAATGCCCCGAATCATCGCACTGGATCCGATAATTTCTCCGGCCATACCATTTTCCTCTGCAAACCCGAGAATCTCCCCCGGGGTTCCCGCCCATTTAGGAAGCAAAAAGTTCGCCGGCTCCAGTCCCTGTTCTTCTCTTTTCTTATTAACGGGATGATCCTTCAGCCGACGGTGCACCTCTTTCATCAGCTCATTAATCATACCCGATGTGCTTTTCGCCTCAGGATCTATGGTGCCATAGGGTTCCGATTGGAGAACGTATCCCAGGGGATAGATCCCGTCGGGATCTGAGATCTTTGTTGTCACATTGTTACCTGAAATTTCCAAAATTCCATGTCCATTGTTGGTATAATGCCAGTGCAGACCATACCCTTGAAAGCTTCCGGGCAATATTCTACCAATTTCTAAACTATCTTCTTTAGACAAATCCATCAGATACCGGGTTTGTATTTCATAATTCTCCTCTTTATATACTGAGGCCCAAGAGGTGACCATATACAAACGGTCTTTATGTAACGGAACGTCAAAAGCGAGACCGTCAACAATCGACCGCCCCGGATAACTTTCTTCCTGATAACCCAACAACCGGTAATGGGCAAAATCTGTGCCGATGGGCACCCCCAGTCGGTAAGGGATCATGATTCCCGTCTCTCCCAAGGAAGCCATACGGTCTAAGTTCGGTGTATTTGCATACTCCAAGGGAGTTTTTCCTCCCAGTTCATCACAGACCAGATCCCCTACACCGTCTAAAAGAGTTACGATGGTTTTCATAATTTTACCTCCCAATCCTGCAAGGGTTGCTGAAGTTTTTCTAAAGAGGCATCGGGGTCTTCGATTAGAATTTTACCAAGGGCTATGGAAACCGGCACCAAAAATTCCTCTAAAAAAGTCAGAAGTCCTTCCAGTGAGTAATCCGTTACTCCGTCCATCTGTCGATAGTTCCCGCTGTACATACAGGCCGGGTGTTCCTTTCCTTCTTCCCACTGCCATCCCAGAAGTTCTTCAATAGCTGCTCCTTCGACGATATCCCGAATGGGAAAGAGCAGTTCCACCCCAAGATTTTTCAACACTTTATGATAGGCGCCCAAGGAGGCATCCAATTGATTCAGCTTGATTTTTCCTTCGTGGCTGACCCGCTCCCCGGAAATGATCCTGCCCCCTAAACGCCGGGCCATGGGGACCCGCAGTAAGTGAAAGTACATATGACAACCAATGCAGGGGGTGTAAAATCCATAGCGCTCAATCAGACTTTTTACAGGACGTCCGTTTAACACGCTCCAAAGTTTCGGACTGCTGAAAATCACTGTGGGATGGAGGGTTTTCTTCTCTCCGTACAGTTCATTCACCCGGCGGCGCAGTCGTTCTTCATTTTCCCGCAACCCTTCTAAATTTCCGTATTCAGTACCGGCAAAGGACATAATCGGAAGTATATGGTTGATCTTTGGGGATTCCAGGGCTTTTAGAATCGCTGCAACACTGTCTCTTCCGGAAAATTCTCCGATTACGGTTTCCTTCGGCAGCGATGTTAGTATTTGTTCAATTTCTTTCTTAGACTGATTAAAATGTTCCATGTCAACACTCCTTTTACAACGGTTTTAAGCAGATATCCTTGGGTATCACCTGTGGTGCCCGGTATTTTAGAAAACTTCTTTCCTGAAGATTACAGGAAGACTCCGCCCTATTCGGGCTAGAAGATGAACCAAAAACCTCCGTCCCCTTTGGTACAGAATGTTCAACTCCGATTCCGTAAGGAGGGAAGACAGGGCAACCCCCAGAAATATATAGGATAACAGGGAAGGAAGCCGGGCTTTTTGAAGAAAGAAGCTGACAAAAAAGAATAAAAAGAACAAAACGCCACCGACGATAAAAATATGATCCATTCAACCCCTCCTTCCTTCTTGTTGTAAGTGCCTAAGTGAGTGGATATATACTATATCAAATACCCATACCCGATGATTTCAATCGTTTTTCAACGAGATTACTCATCAACATCAACGGCTCTGAACTCTCCCCACTCCACAAGATCAATCCGTAGCCGTCGTATATCATTCTCCCTGCCACAAGGATTCCAATAATCCTTTTCTAAAGCATCAGATCCCCCTGTTCTTATATTGACCCACAATCCCTATTAACTATTAGATCGATCGGTCAAGCAGTATATATAACCCCATCACAGATAAATGCCGAAGGGGTGTTTTTTTTCCGGTTTACATACATGGTAAGACCCAGTCCCTTCTTCCCGTGGATATGAATCGGTACTTCGGTGGAAAAAACCGTATTCCCCGATAACAGCTTTAACTTCGTATAATGTACATGGTTTCGTCCACCGAGATCTCCCAGGGAGGCCCCCAGCAAAAGCCCTTCCCCGACCCCCATTCCCAGAATTTTAACCTCGGGCCGTTGGGCAATCACACAGTGAATCGGCTTTTGGCCTTTATAACTCTCCGTTGTTTCTATATAGTCCAGAGGTTCTTCCAAGAGCAGGGTTTTTTCATCATAGAGAACTCCCTCCTTCAGATCATACATCACAAACCCTTGAATGTTTAATGCTTCTCCCAGCCAATAGGACTCCAAGTCAAAGCGGTTTTTCAAATGATACAGTCGATAAAGAAAGTAGGGATCATACTCCCGGGGCTGAAAGTCCCGGTAAAGACTCCGGTACCCCTCTCCTTGGGAGGCTTCTTTCAGGCCCTGATACATATTTTCCTCCCCGGAAGCCTCCATCCGGGATTTTTCCTCTTCCCAGTATTTTTTCAGCTCCTCTTCCAAGGCCTCTTCCTTTATTTTTCCGAATAGGCTTTTGGCGCTGTGTCTTTCCGCCAGTTGCTTTTCCAGTTTTTCATAGTTTAAATTCCAATCCTCAATCCGCTGATCCGTAAGGGCCACATAGGTTACCCTTCGATTTTCCTCTCCTATTCGAAAATCATCTAAGGGCCATCCTTTGCCGAAGGTTACCCCTATATGCTCGCCTTTTTTGTTGCATACATTAAATGCCATTTTTTGCCTCCTTCTATGGTTTCCAACTTTTTTGAAGAGCAGTATCATAACAAACTCCCACCGCTTATAGAATTGGGAACTTCTCCGCAGTTCGGTTACAACAACTAAAGACCCAGGGGTTTGTTGATGATGATCACTTCCGCCCGGGTATTATTCATTTTTTTCAGATGGATATTCATGGTGTTGCAGATCCGGTCTTCACTGTCACACTCATAACAGCGATCCCCTTTTATGGCGCAGGGGGTTTTCAGCCCCAGGCGCTTGGCATTTTGGGGAGCTGCGATGTTCCTCGCCCGCCAAATCGCCTGGTCCAGGGTGGATTCAATCTTATTGGTTCCAAAGATGAAATATACTTTCCTATGACCGAAAATTGATCCCGCCACCCGGTTACCGGTACCGTCGATGTTGACCATCTCTCCGGTTTCCGCCACCCCGTTGACCGACGTAAGAAACACTTCGGTGGTCAGAGTTTTTTTACCGATCTCCACAAAAGTATCCTTATCACCGGTGGATGGGTCAATCGCGGTATTGTTTTTTGCCAGGATCCGTTGCAGATTCAAAACGGACAAAGTTTCGGAATCTCCAAAGCCCACCGTTACTCCCTGAATTTCCTGTTCAAGGTATTTTGTCGCTTCCTTGGCATCCTGGAAGTAGGATACTTTGTAACGATTTTTTTCCAGATTACGAATCAGGCGGTCATACTTCATTGGTCTTCCCCCTTTTCAAAATGTATTTTTCTGAATATACTAAACTTAAATATTATCATACCACAAAAATTACTCAATGCCTTCCCCTGTTTTCCGCACACCCTTTCCCTGTGATATAATAGTAAAAAACCGTAAGGAAAGGATGATCCGATGAAAACCACCCTGAAAGACATCGCCGATGCCACCGGTGTTTCCATCACTGCAGTATCAAAGGTGCTGAACGGAAAACCTATTCGTATCAGCGACAAAAAACGAAAAGAAATCCTCGCCGTCGCCGAGGGAATGAACTACCGGGCCAACCCGGCGGCCAGGGCCCTGGTTACCAACCGCTCCGGTCTAATCGGTCTGATCGTACCGGATATTGAAAATCCCTACTTCTCCAGGCTAGCCAAACATCTGGAAAAACACTGTCTACACCAGGGAAGCGTATTGTTAATCTTAAACAGTAATGAACAGGCCGAAGGGGATCTTCGGCTGCTGGATGTTCTTTCCTCCCGCCAGGTGGAGGCCATTTTTTACTGCCCCAGTTTCGAAGCCTTTAACGACCATCGGGTAAAGGAGAAGCTGACCAAGCTTTCTATTCCGTTGATCCAGGTGGACCGGGCCTTTACCTCCCTCCCTTACAGTAAAGTGGTTTTTGATAATGAACAGGGGGCCTACGAAGCAACGGGGCACTTGCTTTCCAAAGGCCATCAAAAAATCGGAATCATTGCCCCTCCTATAATCCAAGGGCATCCCGCCGATCGGCTACAGGGTTATCGAAGAGCGCTTAACGAAAAAGGTTGCGTTCCCGAGGGTTCATGGATTTTTTATGGAGACTACGACTACAACAGCGGTTATCAGGGGGGAAAAGCCCTCTTGGAAACCGAGGTTACCGCTGTATTTTCCTGCAACGATCGAATGACCCTGGGCTTTTTAAAAGCCCTGCGGGAACAGGGGAAATCCGTGCCGAAGGACCTGTCTTTGGTCAGCAACGACAATGTCGCCGAAGACTTCACCTTCGGCCTTGCGGTTACCACGGTGATTCAGGATGCGGCTTTGCTGGCGGATGCCTCCTTTCATGCTTATCGAACCTTAAGGGAAAACGGGAAAATTACCGAAACCCTGCTCCAACCTACCTTTATTGAGCGGGATAGTGTTGATGAGCTTACAAAACCTTAGCAACATTATAAAAACACCCCTATGAAGGCCTTTAAGACCGTCTTTCACAGGGGTGCTTCTTTATGAAAATATTTATTTAACGATGATTCTTTCGTATCCCAGCTCCTCGGCAATTTTTTTATATGCCTCCATCCGATCCGGGCCGGGGCTTGCTGCTTTTTTCATCTTTCCTGTAACGCCGTGGCTACGAAAAGCGATCAGTTTCAACGGGATTTTTCCGTAGTACCGGGGAATCTTCTCTGCCACTTTGTTTAAAGCCGTTTCAATGTCCACCCAGTTTTCCTGACAAACCAGACGGATTTCTTCAAGCTTTCCCGTAGAGGCCAGGTAATGGAGGTTTACCGGTAAGGCCCCGGTGGCTTTTTTCCCGGTGAGCCGATAAAAAACCTCCGGATCCCAGGCCTTAATATCCAGCATCACTCCGTCGATGACCTTCATGAGTTCTGAAAAACCGCTTAGATCGATGGAACCGTTGGTGTCCATCAAAGTCGTTAGCCCCTCCGCCTTAGCCAGGGTAAACAGCGCTGTTAAAAACCGGGGATACAAAGCGCATTCTCCACCGGATACGGTGATGCCCCGAATAAAAGGGAGGTTAGGTCGAATTTCCTCAAAAACCTCGGCCGCGGTCTTTCGGGGCAAATTATGACCTTCAATAGCCTGGGTCTCCGGGTTATGACAGAACTCACAGACTAAGTTGCACCCCTGGACAAACACCGCGGTCCTAGCACCGGGACCATCCACCGTGGATACGGGAATGATCCGATTGATCGGTACCTTATCGTTGTTTTTTCCGGTGGATTCCTTGTTATCATGGTTCATGATTTTCTCCTTATCGGCGTTTTGATTTTTATCACTGTGTGCCATGATTCCAACTCCCAACTGGACAAACCAGTACTTTCCGCTGACTTTTGGTTCATCCGTCATTTCATTCGTTATTTAATCCGTCATTCGGACCTTCCGCTCTGCAAGTTTATTAACCTTATAACTGGGGGCTCCTAAATGAGTGGTGTTTTGGAGCACCGCTTGATTCTTCTCATATTTTTCCATCTCGCTTCGTTTTACCAAGTAACCGGTGATCCGTACCAAATCCGAATCCGCGGCGTAAAAGGACATGTAATGCACCCCTATCTCCATGGCGCCCTTTACCACGTCCAACAGAGAATCCAAGTTGGCATCCACATGGGTTGCAATCGGGAAAATATCCCCCACTCCGGCGGGAAAATACTTATGGTATCTTGAAGAATGTCTCAGATGTTCGATAAAGTCCTCGGGTTCGTCCCCTACGGGGATCCGTACTCCGGAGGTTACCCCCAGGTCCGTATCAATTCCCACCTGGGCATGAAGCACGTATTTCCCCCCTGTAACAGGAGAGTAGGGTGCTTCCAATTTATCCACCAGGAATTTCACCCGTTCCAGGATGCTTGTTCCCAGTTCATCGGCCTCCCGGTCCTTTCCATAGATTAGGCCCCGGTCTTTTAACAAGGTATTCACCGCTTCCGCAAGGCCGGTTACCCCAAACATACCCACGAATCGATCCTTCGAAATCAGTCCTTCCTTCACCAGAAAACTGCTTTCAAAAAATCCGGATTTTTCCACCATAAATCGGATCCGTTGAGCCATGTACTCTCCGATCAGTTCCGTGACCTCAGGGAGTAAGTCCTCCATGAAATTATCCACACCGTCAGCGACTTCCGCAAGTTTTGTCAGCGTTAATCGGGTTAGGGTATAGGCCCCTCCCTTTACGGGAAGAATGTTATAGCAACTTGAAATTCCGTATTCCCCTTCATAGACTTCCCGGTTGGCCCTGTGATTACAAATCGCAGGATTGGAACAGGCAAGGGAGGTCTCAATGGCCTTTTTCATAAACTGATCCGAGGTCTGGTCCGGGTCGTACTTCACCGTAAAGTTCGGCACTGCATTTTGCAGTCCTTTCTCCGCCTCCAAAATCAGATATCCGCCCCGACTCTCCTTGGGTCCGATGTTTCCATGAGAGAAAGAGTCAGTAATGGTTCGGTCCAGATAATTGAAAAACAGCGTAAGTTTCTTAATGACCTCCTGATCGGAAAGCTCTCCGATAAAGGGTTCGATTAATTGATCCAAGTTCCCCAGGTACACGGGAAAATTCGTAATTGAAGGGGTGTGACGATAGATCGTCATCAAGGCGAAAATCAATTCGTCCAAATCCTTCGGTGGATCGATTTTTAGGAATTCACTTCCCCTTCGAATAAACTTTTGGTAATCAGGCATAATGTAACGGGGACGATAGGGGGCACCCCCTTCAAATAAATCATGGATACTGCCGTTTTCAAAGTGCTTTTCCATGGAATCCGATATTTCCAGGACATCGATCCCGTTTTCCGCCGCTTTGGCCAGCTGCATCAATTTTTGTTCATGGGTCAGCTTTTGTGAGGTTAGTATTTCATAGGCACTGTCTTTATCAAACATTTCCATCCCTCCTGTAGTTCCTAAACGTCTTTGACCTGGTTACATCTTTGGTTTTACCACTGGTTTCACCTTTGTTTACATCTCTTGGTCAAACGTTTAACCATAATTGTTAACCCCATTGTACCAAAAAGGGTACAAAGAGTAAAGCCCCGAAAATCGGGGCCGTCAACTTCATTCCATGGATTCGGTTTTTTCCCCGTCGGTGAGGAAGGAATGCTTTTTCAGTCCGAAGAGAAACAGTCCTAAAAAAATCAGCCCGCCGGATAAATAGGGAAGAAGAATATGAAGATCAAAGAAAAATCCTGCCATGGCCATAGCCGAGGGATAAATGCCACAGGAGAAAATCCCTCCGATCCCTTGGGCCCTGAAAGTTTTATTTCATAATCGAGATCTCTTCTTTGCAGGGCTCAAAGTAAGGATTTTCAATATTAATAAACTCTCCAGAGACTTTTTCAAAAATCACATAATAATACCTTTAATGTGTTTTCCCTCCTGATTTAAAAATATTATACCGAATGTTTCCCAATAATCTCTTCAATAAGGCGATCCATTTCCGGGGTTTTCATTTTCTCCATATGATCTTCCCCGGCCCTATAATTCCCTTCAATAATATGGTCCCGCACTGTATGTTTCCGGACTACGAAGTGAAATGGTAAAACGCTTCACCTTCGACGGGGAAGGCTCCCTCACCGGTGAAGAGGACCTGTTCCGGGACTGGGGTAGAATTCGGGCGATCACCTACCATGAAGGCTCCCTGTATATCTCCACCAGTAACCAAGACGGACTGGGAACTCCCGGGGAGGAGGACGATCTTTTAATTCGGGTCACGCCGCAGTAGTCCCGGTTGATCATCAGGCATTCCTTGACTAATTCTTAAGATGATGAGATATTTAAAGACACACCCCTTTGGAGAGGATGGTATTTATGAAAAAGTATGATGAACGAGATAATATGTTTGCCCGTATGAATTTAACCCCCGGAACCCCGGAGTACCGGGAGTATTATAATGAGCACCCGGAGCTGAAGGAATCTGATGATGCTCTACGGGCCATGGCTCCCCTGGGCGGGGCCGGAAGCGCCACCTTCCATTCGGTGCATACACCCTTGGTTGGGTCCGCCTTTCAGTTTTTGTCGGAAATGAAGCACCTTAGCGAAGGTGCTCCGGCCTCCGAAAAAACCCCGCTTCCTTCCCCCGATGAAATGACAAAGCTGTTAAAAGGGCTGGCCGGCTTTTATGGAGCGAAGCTCACCGGGATCGCTCCGATGAACCCGCGGCACTTTTATTCCCATCGGGGTAGGGAAGCCGAAAGTTATGGGAACGAAGTAGACTGTGACCATCCCTACGGTATTGTTTTTGCCGTGGAGATGGATAAGGAGATGATCTTTCACGCCCCGGATGTTCCCGAAGCCTTGGCTGCAGTAAAGGGCTACGTGGATACGGCGGTAATCGGCATGATGATTTCTTATTATATCCGATCCTTAGGATATCAGGCGCGAAACCACATGGACGGCAATTACCTGCTGATCGCGCCCTTGGTTGCAGAAGATGCGGGTCTCGGTGAAATCGGCCGCCATGGACTGTTAATTACCAAGGAATACGGTCCCCGGGTGCGCCTGGGCGTTGTTACCACTGACCTGCCCCTGGTGGCTGATAATAAAGAGTCCTTCGGGATCCCGGAGTTTTGCCGGCTATGCAAGCGCTGCGCCCAGTCCTGCCCCGGAAAAGCCATCCCCTCGGGAGAGCAAACACTCATTGACGGCGAACCCCGGTGGAGAATTTCTGACACCGCCTGCTATCAGCGCTGGCGAATGCTCGGTACCGACTGTGGCATCTGTGTGGCCAGCTGCCCCTTCAGCATCGGTCTTGACCAGGAGAGCGTGAGGAAAATGGGGGATTCTCCTGAAGTGATGCGTCAACTTCTCAGGGATTTCAACCAAAAACATCCTCTACGACCGGTGAATCGGGATCCGGTCAAGTGGTTTACCTCCCACCCTAAGGATTAAGGACAAAAGAGTTGACAGGGGGACGGAGTTTTTGTCATCCCCATTACCGGATGACAAAAACTCCGTCCCCCTGTCAACGTCTCTTGTCAACTTTTAACCCTTCAGATATTCTAAAACATCGGCCACATGTCCCTTGGATTTCACCCCTCGAAAGGCCTTGACCACCATGCCCTCTTCATCGATGATAAAGGTGGACCGTTCCGTACCCATGACTTTTTTTCCGAACATATTCTTTTCCTTCAATACATCGAAGGCCTGATGAAGCTCTTTTTCCTGATCACTGATCAGCTCAAAGGGAAGCATGTTCTTCTCTTTAAACTTATCGTGACTTTTCATTCCGTCCTTACTGATACCGAAGATTTCATAACCCAAACCTTTCAATTCTTCATAGCTGTCTCTGAACTCAGAGGCTTCCGTCTGTCATCCCGGGGTGTTGTCCTTCGGGTAAAAGTAGAGTATATACTTCTTTCCTTTCAGTTCATCCCTGGTTACATTTCCCCCTCCTGTAACGGGCAGATCAAAGACTGGGGCGGGGTTTCCTTCCATCATTTTGCTCATGTAATTGCCTCCTTCCAACTTTTTATTATTTCGTAAAAAATACTGATCAAAATATACTCCGGGGTATATATACCCTTTTTGTACTTCCTTTCCCCTATTAATTCTTGACAGGAATCATAATAAATCCTTCCGGTATATCACCGAAAATTCTGGGCTCAGCCATTTCCTGAAAAACAGCAAATAAACCATAGGCACAGAGAAAGGCATCGATTTTGTCTTCCAGGTGTTTATGGTTTTTCTTGTTGAGCTCAAACCCTTCTGAATAAAGCTTTGGCGAGAGGCCTTTTACGGTCCCCTTGTCTTCCAGCACCGCTAGTTGATGGAGGAGGCGCTCCATTTCACCTTTGGTTTCCGCGTAGGGAATCTTACTTTTCCTTTTATATTTCACAGGGGCGATATCCGGAAAAAGTCCCACACAAATTCCCGTAGGGAAGGATTCCACAATTGTGGATTGTCCCGGTTCCGGGGATAAACGAAAGTCCATTTGGGGGAATGCCTCAAGAATCATCCCGGCTAGCTTCTCTCCCCGAATTTCTCCGAAGTTGTTGATTAAAAACCTTCGGCTGGCCATAAATGCAAACAGGCGATGCCCGTGAATTCGCCCC
The DNA here is from genome assembly GCF_009910325.1 of Isachenkonia alkalipeptolytica. Lineage (NCBI taxonomy): Bacteria > Bacillati > Bacillota > Clostridia > Eubacteriales > Clostridiaceae > Isachenkonia > Isachenkonia alkalipeptolytica. Next base: position 50,622 of record NZ_SUMG01000004.1, on the reverse strand, counting down.
CGCATTAATGCCCGTTCCGCTTCCCGGGATCCGGTCTCGTTTTTCACCACAAGGGGAGCGTCGATGGCAACAGCAATCCCTTCATAAGCATGGTCCCTGATCAACTGCAATAACTCTTGATTATTGAATACTTTCGATTCCAAATACCGGACCTCTCCGGACTCATCCAGGATGCAGATTCCCGTTTCCTTCTTATAGGTCCAGGCCAGATCGATTCCTATAAACATCATATTCTTTTCCCCTTTTTTGGACCACTATACCTTGATATATCACAAGCAAAATAAATCATAACGCATACTCTTTCCGCTGATACAATCTCAAAATACCCACTGTAATAACCCTTAACGATTCTTAGTTTTCTATATGAAAGGTTATTGAAATTCTTCTTCTGCCCAGTCTATGAGTTCTCTACCTGTGGTGGAATAATAATCTATACCCCAGCGTTTCCACAATTCATTGGTATTAATGAACGCATGTCCTCCCACGGCAATTTTAACCTTCGGATAGGTCTCTTTTATTCTTGCCACAATTCTTTCACAAACCGGAAGATGAAGGGGCATTGTTACGGACAGGGCAAGGAGTTGCGGTTCATGCTCGCCGATGGCATGTAGAATGGACTCTTCCGGCAAAGCGGCGCCTAAGTAGTAGGTATCCCATCCCTTTTCTTCAAAGAGATCGGAAAGCATTCGGATCCCTAATTCATGAAGTTCACTGCCTACCGCACAGGATACCATCCTTTTATTTTTTCTCGGTTGCGAGAAAATTTCACTATAAAAACTTGCCATTACTGCTTGTGTGACCGCTGTCATATAGTGTTCCTTATCCACCGTGATCACATGGCGGTGCCACAACTCCCCTACTTCATGCATGGTTTTTCCAAGTATCGTATCATAAATTTCAACCAGAGGCACACCCTCTTCCCTAGCCTCTATTATCACTCTATGGGCCTCTCTAGTTTCGTTTCTCATTAAAGCCTCCAGATACATTTTTCGAATCTCATAGTGGGCCCCTTCTTTAAACTGTGTAGAATAACGGATCTTCGTTTCTGCTTTTTCCGTGACCTCAATGGCAAGATTCAAGTACGCTGTTGCGGTTTCCTGTTCTTCTTCGGAGAGCAGTGCCTCTCCCTCTTGATTTAATATTTCCGATAGAATTCTATAATGATCGTTCATTTGCGTCATAATTCGATCCCGGTCCAAGTCTTTCATTAAATTACATAACAGTTCGTAAATCCAGATTGCATATCCTTCAAATATTTTTTGGTCCTTAAAGTAAACCGCGGTCATCAAATAACTGATATTATAGACCACATCGTCATACATCAGTTTTTTTCTACGTTCATCCATCTCGTCTTCGAGCTGTGGATCCCGTTTAAATTGTTCTGTAAAGACCTTCTGAGCAATCTCTACAAATCTCTCATCGGCATAATTCATCAGTAAACTCATGGGATCGTCCCCTTTATTATGGTTTCGCTACACTTTCAGTCTAAATATAACACAATTAAGAAACTGTGCCAATTTAAAGTTGAGCCTATGTATACCGGACCGTGTACCTCTCCGTTTTTTTATCCCTCTTCCAACAACCCTCAAAAAAGAACCCCGATTGTTCCGGAGTTCTTTTTTTCCTATTCACCTGTAGAATTTTGGTATTTTTAGGATCTCAGATAATGATCAAACCAGTCGGTTATTTCTTTTAATCTTCGAACCCGGTGCTTCGGTTTCCCACTTCGACTGAGTTCATGGTTCTCGTCTCTAAACATGCACATCCTGGCGTCCACCCCATGATATTTCAGGGCAGTGAACATCTGCAATCCTTCCACCACCCAGCATCGGTAGTCTTCCTCGGCGTGAATAAAGAGTGTCGGGGTTTTTACCTTATTTGCATATTTCAGCGGAGACTGTTCCCAGATCTTTTCATGGTCTTCCCAGGGAGTAGTTTGATTTTGATCCTCCACGAAAAAGTATCCGATATCCGTCGTATTGAATTTTGAAATCCAGTTGGAAATACTTCGCTGGGAGGCCGCCGCTTTAAATCGGTGGGTATGACCGATAATCCAGTTAGTCATAAATCCGCCGTAGGAACCTCCGGTTACGCCAACCCTATTTTCATCGATGAAGTTATACTTTTCCAGTACTTCATCGGTAAATTTCATCAAATCTTCGTAATCAATGGTTCCGTATTTCCCTCGAATATCGGCAAATTTGTTGCCCTTACCATCTCCCCCTCGAGGATTCGAGAAGAAAACTACATATCCCTCACCGGCCCAGTACTGCATTTCATGAAAGAAATTTTCTCCATAAACGGTTTTGGGACCCCCATGGATATTCAGAATCCCCGGGTACTTTTTCTTTTCGTCGAAGTCCACGGGACGCATTACCCACCCGTCAATTTCCACCCCTTCGGCGGTTTTAACGGTTAAGGCTTCAGGGGTTGAAAGCTTTCGCTCTTTTTCCACCCACTGATTAAAATCGGTTAAGGCGGTTTCTTCTTTTCCCTGTTGTTTATACAATTCCTGGAGTTTCAGGCCTCTTAGACCGATAAACAGGAGCGAGTCCCCTTTTACCGAGTAGTCGTCCACGGTACCGGTGGTTTCAATGATTCTTTCCATATTCCCCTGGGTATCGATCCGATTTAAATAGGAACTGTACCCTTCCGTAGTGGTAAAGTATACATGATCTCCTTCCTTTTGAATGGTTCCCGCCACAGATCCGCCGTATCGGCAATCGGAACCCACGGAGTTTCCGATGCTTCGATCAAAGTCCGGTGTAAGGTTTGTTCTTGATCGGGTATTAATATCAATCCGATGGAACTGGGGGTTTTCATTTAATCCATAGCTCTTATGATCCTTCCCGGTACAAATCACCTGATCTTCGGTAATAAAGTTTACATATCCGTAGCTGAAGTCCTCATCGGGACTGATTTCCCTAACTTCCTTGGAGGCCAGGTTTTGTAGATATACTTTATTGGTTAATGGCATCTTATCTTTATAAGTGGTGGCGGTATAGACCACTTGGGTTTGATCTTCACTGAGATTGAACCCGCCAATGGTGGTGTCCTCTCCGGTTAAGGCTTCGATTTTTTCCGTATCCCGGTAATAAAGATAAAGACGATTCCGGTCTTTGTTGGAAAAGCCCTTTCCATTGGTCCAAAAGGGGATCTCGTCCAGGACTTCATAGTCCTTTTCTTCTTTTCTTTTTTTGAGTTCCTTTTTCTTCTCCTCCTCATCGAGGGTGCTTACATCCTTTTTTGTAGCATTGTATCCCGCGGTAAAAATAAAGGTATTCGGGTCAATTTGTTTGATCTGGTGGACGCTTTTGGGGATTCGAAAGGATTTTTGAGCCTCACCTCCGTGGATGTTCAGTTGATAATACTGGGTAAACGCTTCTCCCGACTCCTTCTTTTCTTTGTCCTTTTCATCCCTGAGGGCGGGAAATAAAATGGTTTCGTTATCCTTCAGCCAAATATAGCTGGTTTCTTTATCCAGACCGGTTAAGCGGATGTACTTGTCTTCCTTGGTTTTGTACAGCCAAATATTGGACTGGTATTCGTTATCCTCCAGATTTCCCTGGTGCACAACGAAACACGCGTATTCTCCGTTGGGAGCGTGCTGGACTCCCGATAAAAATTTGTAACGGGCAATGTCATCAATTTTTGTGCCAATCATCAAATCCTCCTCCTTGTATTAAATAACCTTCGTCATACTGGGTAACTTATACCCTGAATTTCTTTAGTATAACGAAGGTTTTTTTTCAGATACAATATTGGGAACCATTCATCCCTTGAAATCACAGCTTTTTCCCCGAAGAATCTCCTCTAAAAGTCCATTTTCAATTTTTCCAGCTTATAAGCAATCAATCCCGTCGCCCCCAGGATCATGCCCAGTATGATCAGTAAACTGGAAACCTCCAAGGGGTTGCCGCTTAGAATTTTCATTCCATGGGTGGTGGGGAGGATCATCCCAGCGTATTCCAGAGGTGTGGGCAGCATTTCCAGAGGAAACATAATTCCCGAAAGCATCATGGAAGGCAGGAAAATCACCTGGGATAGCATGGTCACTTGGGAAGTGGTTTTCCCATAAAGTCCGATCAGAATTCCTATCAGTAGGGTAGTCAAGGTAAAGGCAATCAACCCAAGGATAAATACGCCTAAATTCTGCGGTCTTGTTGCGTCGTAAGCCATTGGAGCGATAATAAAAATGACTACACTCATCACGGAAAGATTCACCAGCCCGGAAATTACCGTGGTACTGATAATGGTATGCAGGGGGATTCCTACGGATTTAAAGGTTTTTCGCAGATCCGTTCCCATATACTCTAGGATTCCGGAGGGAGTCCCAATTAAGGCCCCCATGGTTACGGCAAAAATCGCCATGGATGCAATCAATGTTTCCTTGGCCTCGGGCATGGTAGAGGTGAATACCGCCCCCATAACCAGGAAAAACAACAGGGGGACTGCGTAATAGGTGATCAGTATTTCCGCGCTTTTTAAATCCAGCTTGGTTTTTAAATAAAGGGTGAATAAATAGCTTTTCATCATTTTACATGCCTCCCTTGGCAATTTGAATAAACCGCTGTTCCAGGGTAGGTTTTTGGATTCTTAAGTCCGATAAGTTTAGTTGGTTGTTTTCCGTAAAATCCAAAATTTCCCGCAGCCCTTCCAATTGTTTCTCTGTTTTAAACCGATGGACCCCTTGAATGATTTGATGATCAAAGAGATGCTGAAATACAGGATTCGACAATTCCTCTTTCCACTGCACCTCAATCCACTGTTCTTTTTCCACTTCCCGGATGATCTCTCCCGGGGTTCCCATAGACCGGAGCTCTCCTTGAACCAGGATTCCCACCCGGTCACACAGGGCTTCCACCTCCGCCATGTCGTGGGAAGCCAGAATGATGGTGGTGCCCCCCTTTTTCAGTTTTCGAATTTCATCATGGAGGCTTACCCGGGCCTCTACGTCCAATCCAGCGGTGGGCTCATCCAAAAATAATACCTTCGGCCGGTGGGTTAAGGCCAGGGCCAAATGCAGTCGTCTTTTCTGGCCCGTGGACAGGGTTTTATAGGCTTTGTTTTCCAATACATCAAGACCTAAGTTTTCGAGCAAATCCTTTCGGTATTTTATTTGATTCCAATGGCAAAAGAGTTTCATGGAGTCCTTTACGGAGAGGTTTGCCGGAAGAGAAGAGGACTGCAACTGAACACCGATGGTTCCCCCTTCAATGGCTTTTTTCGGGTTTTCTCCAAAGACTTGAACCTCCCCCAGATCATACTCCCGAAGACCTTCCAGACATTCCAGGGTGGTGGTTTTCCCAGCCCCGTTGGGTCCCAGCAATGCGAAAATCTCCCCTTCTTCCACCGTAAAACTGATGCCCTTTAATACGGTTTCTTTACCGTAACTTTTTACCAAATTATTTACTTCGATCATCATTTTTCCTCCTTTAACTCAATGGCATTTTCCTCGAAATAGGCCGCCAGGGCTTTGGATATATACTTCTCCACGCTGCGAAAAACCTGTAAAAACTCTGTTGGCTTCTCTTCTCTGCTTTTTTCCGTCAGTTCCGTCAACTGCTGAATCATTTTCATATCCCCTTTGGTAAAACCCATAATCTCATCCCACCACTGCTTTGCTATGGCCATGCCTTCCTCGGAATCCGGTAAAATCCCTTGATCTTGTAATGCTTTCGCCTGATCGCAAAGGGCTTTCATTCTTTTAATATAGTGCTGCCCTTCCTCCTTTACCGTCCGTTCCTTGATTTTTTCATAGAGATCCTTATCCAGGTATTTAACAATCCAGTAATGTTCGTCCTGATTTCTCAGCAGATGAATAATTTCCAGAAACACTTCCCAGTCCACTTTCCCCAGTTGATTCATTTCTTTCCGAAATTTATGAAGCAGTTCATAGGTCACCTGATTTCTTTTGATTTCCTCTTCAATCAGGGCTTCCTGTTTGATTAAATACTTATTCATTTCCTCCACGGTTCCCGCCGGCATCAGCTGTTCTTTAATCTCCTTCAGGCTGAATCCGAATTCTTTCAAACTGAGGATCTGATGGAGCTTTACATAGTCCCGTACACTGTAGAGCCGCCGGCCCCCTTCGGTAAACTCCGTCGGTGTTACCAAACCGATCTGGTCGTAATACTGAATGGTTCGAACGGTCACATTCAATTTCTTTGCCACTTCTCCAACGGTCAGCTTTTTTTCTTTATCAAGCATATTCAAGCCTCCTTTTTTCACAGCCTTCAAGTTTTTCCATTACCGATTTTCTCACTTTTACTGTTTTTCTATGTTCTTCTCTTTTTTATTCGAAAGTATAAAAGTATCGCTTTATGTATTTGTTACTATCATTTTACTACATTACGTAACGTAATGAGCAATGCTTTTTTTATAATTATTTGAATATTTTTCGATCGTTGGATTCCTTTCGGTTATACAATGGATTCACTCGAAATTCAGACGTATTTTTGCAAAAAAAACCATGATACCAAAAGGATTTTCGGTATCATGGTCTATTACTTTATTAAATTAAAGGGGAGTTGATGTTTATGATTTACTATGGATTCACTGATTTAAGCAAATTCCCGATTTAACATGGTTGCTGTTTTTCGAACAACCTCCGCTGCAACCCCTGCACATCGGCTGGATCGTTCCGGAGATCCAAAGGCAACATCTTCCTTTTGAATAAATTTGGATACTGAGTCATAACACATTGTGGATTCCGCCACCGTCACTTCATGGTCCGGGAAATCCGGATTGTACACCGGCAGTTCTGCAGTTTTATACCAGTCAAAAAGCTCTTTTACCAATGCATTTTGCTTATCACCGGCAACTAAACCGATAAAACCCGCCGCTACTGCCAAGGTTCCACATAAGGAAGCTTCCAAAGCAAACCCGCCTGAAAAAGAACGATACATCATTGTTGGGATTTGATTGTAAGGGTATCCTACTTCTTCCGCTAAGTAACCGAAAAGACCTTCGGCTGTACCGACCCCTCATCCGCCTTTTTCTTTATAAAACTTATAGGCTCTTTCCGCTGCTTTATCGGGATCCATTCTTGTATAGGCTACAGGGTATTCAACCTGCTTTGCATCCAATCCCATTGATTCCTTCGCTTCAGCAACTTCCGCTTCACTGCATCCTGCAAGGACACTTCCCATTCCTCCAAGAAGAGTCGCTCCTGCCAAAGTGGTCCCCATTCCTTTTAAGAAGTCTTTACGGGTTAAATTTTTCTTTTCGCTGTTCATTATGATCCTCCTTTTTATCTTGAGGCTATTTTTAAATTGTTCACGAATGTTTTAGCATAGCCAACTTGTTAATTATTTGTTAATATCATTATATCCAATACAAGCCAAAAGATAAAATAAGACTTTACTATGGTTCATAAGTAACGCTTATAGCGCATAGCAGAAAGGAGACGAAGGTGTTTGAGTCATGATGACTCAAACACCTCCGTCCTCTTTCTGCTTAGTTTACTTTCCCACATCCACCCATCCTTCAAAACCGGTATGCTCTTCCAACTCCTCTATGGAGAGCTTAACCAGGCTATTCTCGCTACCGGCGGCGGGATAAACAAGGTCATTTTGTTTCAGGGAAACATCCAGGTAGATCTTCACCCCGGACTTTACAACAAAGGGACAAACCCCTCCCACGTCATGTCCGATCAGTTCCTTTACGGATTTTCCGGGAATCATTTTCGGCCGTCTGCCGAAGTGGCTTTTAAATTTTTTATTGTCCATTTTTACATTTCCGGCGGCTACCACCAATATCGGGGATTTATCCACTATAAAGGATAGTGTTTTTGCAATTTGCTTCGCTTCACACCCCAAGGCATCGGCTGCCATTTCCACCGTTGCACTGGACGTATTCAAAACCTCTACCCGACTTCCCAGCCCTTTATCCACAAAATACTTTTTAACATCTTCAAAAGACATGCTATTCCCTCCTAGTTGATCTTTTCATGATTTGTTTTCCTCTTTAATTTATTCTACAAAGATCCACATAAATCCTCTGTTTTTTTATTTCCTACTAATTTTTTCGTCAATTAATTAACCAGCATTGCATACATATACTAATTCCGGGTATAACCATAATAATCCTTCAATTTCAATAGTACTCTAATCGATATTGCTTTATGAGGAATATCTGTCCGTGAATTGGAAAGAGTGTGCTTTCAGGGAGGGAATTCTATGAAAAACCATGTTTTAGCAGTTTTAGTTTTAGCGGCTGTCAGTATCGTTCTTTTGTTTATCTTTGTCTCGGATCCCAACGGACCCCCGGATGACGTGGATATCACCCATGATTATGACGACGGAACTTACCGGGGCGTCTATGAGGATCAAGGAAACCAGCAGATCAGTATTGAATTCGACTTGGAAAACGGAGTTTTTACCGACATGAGTTATCGAAATCTTTTTTACGCCAGCAATGATTATCTTTCAGCGGAACCCGGCGATACCTTCTATCCCATTCGTTCCCAACATGAGCAGGCCTTGGAGTATTTAACCGGAAGAAGTCCCGATGATATTGATGATCTTTACCGCCCGGGAGAACTACTCGATGATTATGAAGGATTCAGCGGCGCAACTGTAAGAGGCACCAAAATCCGCTCTGCCATCCAGGATGGATTGAACCGAGGACTTTACGCCCCTGCCAATGAGGATTTCAACCGGGAGATCGGGGAATATGATGATGGAACCTACCGAGGATTTTTTTCTGACACCGGGGACCAGCAACTAAATATTGAGTTTGAACTAATCGACAATACTTTTCAGGACTTAAGCTATCGCCACCTTTACTATGCGGGGAACTATTATCTTGAGGCAGAGGAAGGAGATAGTATATACCCCATCAAACTGCAACACGAGCAGGTTTTAGACTATCTTGAGGACAGTGACCTTCCCACGATGTTTGATCTGCATGAGCCGGGCCCCGATGAGTTTGTTGAGGACATTGACGGGTTTACCGGAGCCACCCTTCGAGCGAGCAAGGTTTTCTCCTCGATGATGGATGCTCTTAACCGAGGACTATACCAACCTGCCGATGAGGACTATGACCGGGAGATCGCAGACTATCCTACAGGACGTTATCGGGGGGTTTACGGAGAGCGGGGCCAACAGCAGGTCAGTGTTCAATTTTATGTAATGGACGGAGAGTTTACCGATTTAACTTACCGTCATTTAGAATACGGGGACACTTACTACCACGAGTTGGAGGAGGGGGATGAACATTACCCCGTTACCGTACAGTACGAATATGTACTGGCCCATCTGGATGGTCAACCTCTGGATGCTCTGTTCGACCTATATTACCCGGAAGAGTTTATCGATGATATTGATGTCTACACCGGAGCCACCCTTCGGGCAAACAAAGTATTATCCGCAATTAAAGACGGATTCAATCGGGGCATTTACTAAATCTTTGCTCGTAGATAACCAAAGGGAGGGGAGGTGTTTAGTCACTATGACTTAAACACCTCCCCTCCCTTTGCTTTGTGCTATTTTAATAATCCTTTGAACATTTTCACCGCAGTCTCTATGATCTCGTCGGGAAAATCATATTCCTCGGTGTGAATTTCCGGATGATTTTCTCCGTTTCCGATAAAAAACAGTGCCCCCCGGGTTTTTTCCAGATAATAACCAAAATCCTCGGATCCACGCATACCTTCCTTCAGTTCAATTACAGTTAACCCATTGTCTTTGGCAACCCGTCTTACTTTATCCACGCTCTTTTTATTATTGGAGGTCACAGGGAAGCGGTCTTCATAGGAAATTTTAATATCCAATCCGTCGGATGCTGCTTCCATGCTTGCCATTTTTTCAACGTTGCGTAATAAACCCTCCAGCTCCGCCTCTATTTCTCCCCTAAAAGTAATGAGTAGTTTGCCCTCTGATGCAGCGATTCCGAATGCGCCTTCCCCCACCTCTACTCCCACTACGGTGCTGAGAAGCAATCCTTGACTGCTGGGCTTTTCCGTAATTTTCTCCAGTTTCGTAATCACTCTTGCTATGGCGTAGGCCGGATTCTTCCCGAATTCCGGCTGACTGGCATGGGTGGGTGACCCTTTCATTTCAATTATCATTCCCACAGAGCCAAAGTTGGTAGTTCCGTCAATCACTTGAACGGCGTGTCTTGGAGCGCCGCTTCTATTATGAAAAGCAAAGATTTCATCAATCTTCTCTTCATCGATAACCTCCCTGCACTCCCTTGCCCCTTTGGCAATCTCCTCGGCATGTTGGAAAAGAAAGAACAGATTTTGATCTGCTCCCTGTTGATCCACTTCCATAGCCAGTGCAACAAGGGCAGCAGCGTGGCCGTCGTGGCCGCATTTATGGGCGACCCCCGGATTCCGGGATCCGTAGGGAAGGTTGATTCCTTCCTTCATTTTAATCGCATCAAAGTCCGCCCGAAATGCGGTGTTTTTTAGCCCTTCCTTTTTCCGATATACCGCATAAAACCATCGACCCCGATCCCGGATCTCAAGCTTCGTATGTTCTTTTAAGAACCCGATAAGGGTTTCCTTAGTCCTTTTTTCCTCCATGGACAACTCCGGATACTGATGCAGCCGATGACGTAACTCGATGACCTTTGTAAGATTTTTCTTATTCATGGCTCATTGCTCCTTTTTACGAATGTATCGTTACCATAATTTTCGCACTTCTTGTTTTACCCTAACACAGGGATATCCCGGTTTCAATGTTTTTCCCCGGTCATTCTTCCACTGCAGTGGCTCTCCGCCCAAAGGCCGATCAACAAACACCCTTGAGGCTGACTTACAAGAAGACCTCCGACGGTTATTTCCCATTAGCATCCATACTATAATAAAGACAAGATCAAAGGCTACATAAAATATAAATAAAGGAGCGATTCCATTGGAAAATATTTTAGAAGTGAACGGATTTGAAACCATTACTACAAAAATCGAACAGATAAAGGAGGGAGAACAAATGGAAAAAAACCTTACAAGCACAAAATGAAACCTTTAACGTTACCATCGATAAATCAAATAGCCGAAAGCTTACATTGATTTTTAGCAAAGCCCATGATAAAGTAGCACAGATCTTAAACCATAGAGAAGTGGAAAAAGACATCCAAAAGGCGAAGGAGAACTACCACTATGGAAACTTCATGGGATAAAACCTTAAGACTGTCTAAAATCATAATAATGATAAGTAAAAAATAACCGCCGAAAAATCCATCAAATGATGGGAACTTAAGGCGGTTTTTTAGTTGGTTGGAATGATCCCCAGTTTATCCCTTGATCCTACCAAAGACAGATGTTATTCTAGGAAAAAAGGAGGTGGTCCTATTTTCGGGAAAGCTAAGCATTGGACAAAACGGGATTGGCTCAGGCATGGCCTGACCACATTTATGGCTTCAGTATTCTTTATTCTAATTCGCAGTTTCCTGGAGGACTTTGAAGGTTCTAGAGAGATGTTGATGCAGTTCATCGTTTTCTTTGTGATTTTCGGTGGCCTTCAGATCCTCTTTGGGGGTATTTTTAAGAAAATCCAAACTTAAAGGAGGTTACGGAACAGTTTTTAGTTCCGTAACCTCCTTTTTTATTGCTTCCCCTTGATCTTTCCCTCTTAAAAGATGGTGTCTTGGATTTCCACCAAATTCAGAGATAAGGCATCGATAACTTCTAAAATCCCCTTCGCGGTATCTAAAGATGTAATACAGGGAATCCCGGCCTCCACTGCCGCCCTGCGAATTTTAAATCCGTCCCGTTTCCACTGCTTTCCTTTAACCGGGGTATTAATGACCATATCCACCTTGCCTGTCCGAATCAAATCCAGCACATTTCCTTGCTCCTCGCCAACCATCCCGACTTCCCGTGCCGGGATCCCCCTCTCGCCCATTCTCTTGGCGGTTCCGGCGGTGGCGGAAAAACTGAAGCCTTTTTGGTGAAATCCTTTTATCAGAGGCATTGCTTCTTCCTTGTCTTTATCCGCAATGGTTACCAGCAACCTGCCGTCCAGGGGAACCTTAAGCCCCGAAGCCAACAGGGCTTTATAAAGAGCTTTCGGGTACGAAGCTTCCATTCCGATGGATTCCCCGGTGGATTTCATTTCCGGCCCCAGGGAGGGCTCCACTTGAAGAAGCTTCCCGAAGGAAAATACCGGGACCTTTACCCCGTAGAAGGATATTTCCTCCGCCACTCCCGGGGTTATTCCCATTTCTTCTAAGGTCATGCCCATCGCTGCCTTTGTTGCAAGGTTGATCATGGGAATACCGGTAACTTTACTTAAGAAGGGTACCGTCCGGCTGGACCGGGGATTGACTTCCAGGAGAAGGATTTTTTTCCCATGAATTACATACTGAAGATTAATCAATCCTCTAATCCCCAGCCCTCGGGAAATTTTTCGGGTGCTCTCATAAAGCCGGGTTTTCTGTCCGTCGCTCAGACGAAGAGGCGGTACCACACCGATGCTGTCCCCCGAGTGGACACCGGCCCGCTCCATATGTTCCATGATCGCAGGAATCATCACTTCCCTGCCGTCGGAGACGGCATCCACTTCCACTTCCATTCCCTGGAGGTATTGATCTAGAAGCACCGGATGCCTCGGCGTAACAAATACAGAGGTTTCCATATAGTTTTTCAGCTCTTCTTCCCTATAAATAATTTCCATATTCTGCCCGCCCAGCACATAGGAGGGACGGATCACCAACGGAAAACCAATACTCTTTGCCGCCTGCAAGGCTTCTTTTTCCGTCCTTGCGGTTTTTCCCCGGGGCATGGAAATATCCAAAGACTCCATCAGCTGATTGAATTTATCCCGGTCTTCTGCTAAGTCGATGGAATCCATGGAGGTGCCCAGTATCTTGACCCCATGTTTTGCCAATTCCTCTCCCAGATTGATGGCCGTCTGTCCGCCGAACTGTATCATCACTCCGTCGGGTTCTTCGATGTCAATGACGTTCATCACATCCTCCGGAGTAAGGGGTTCGAAATACAATCGATCCGATGCGTTGTAATCGGTGCTGACGGTCTCGGGATTGTTATTGATCACAATGGATTCAATACCAAGCTCTTTCAGGGTCCAAAGAGCATGAACGGTGCAGTAGTCGAACTCCACTCCCTGGCCAATCCGAATGGGCCCGGAACCTAAAATCAACACCTTTTTCTTCCTGGAGGGACGGGTTTCATTTTTCCCTCCATAGCTGCCGTAAAAGTAGGGGGTTTTGGCTTCGAATTCTCCGGCACAGGTGTCCACCATATGATAGGCCGCTGTCACCCCCCGCTTTTTTCTCTGTTCTCGAAAATTCTTCTCCTCCATCCCTAAGTGTTTGGCGATCACAGCATCGGAAAGGTTCATGGCTTTCGCCTTTTTCAAAAGTTCCGGGGACATTCCCTGGAAACCGTTCCCTTTCAGGGACTGTATTTCCTTTTCTGTTTCCACCAGATTTTCGATTTTCTTTAAGAAAAAGAAATCCATACCGGTTTTGTTGTGGATCCAGGGAAGACTAATTCCGGCAAATATCCCCGCCGCAATATAAAACATCCGCTCGTCATCTCTGTAAAGGATACGCTTTAACAGTTCCTCTTTTCCCAGGGCCACAAGCTCCGGCAACAGGATGCTTTCCCGTTCAAGCTCCAGGGACCGGATCCCCTTCATCAGTGCTCCCTCAAAGCTTCGGTCCAGGGCCATGACCTCCCCCGTGGCCTTCATCTGGGTTCCCAGCTGTCGGTTCGCCTTTTTAAATTTGTCAAAGGGCCATCGGGGAATTTTCACCACCACATAATCCAGACTGGGCTCGAAGGCCGAGTGACCGATTCCGGTTACAGGATTGGGTATTTCGTCCAGGGTAAGACCTACGGCGATTTTAGCCGCAATTCGTGCAATGGGATACCCCGTAGCTTTGGAAGCCAAGGCACTGGAGCGGCTCACCCTAGGGTTTACTTCAATGACGATATAGTCCATGCTTTTGGGGTCCAGGGCAAACTGTACGTTACACCCTCCTTCCACCTTCAGCGCCCGAATGATTTTTAACGATGCGCTTCTTAGCAGCTGATACTCCTTGTTTGCCAGGGTTTGACTGGGCGCCGCCACAATACTGTCTCCGGTATGAACCCCCACCGGATCCACATTTTCCATGCTGCAAACCGCAATACAGGTGTCCTTCTTATCCCGAATAACCTCAAACTCCACCTCTTTCCAGCCGGCTACGCATCGCTCCACCAGTATTTGTCCCACCCGACTGCTTTTGATTCCCAGAGCGGCAATCGTCTTAAGCGCCTCTTTATTTTCAGCAATGCCGCCGCCGGTGCCCCCCATGGTATAGGCGGGTCGCACAATCAACGGATAACCGATTTCTTCGCCGTAATCCATGGCATCCTCCAAGCTGGTGACGACTTTGCTCTCGGCAATGGGCTCACTAATCTTCCCCAGTAGCCGGTTAAACAGGTCCCGGTCCTCGGCTTGCTGAATAGCCTCCGGCTGGGTACCCAACAGTTTAATCCCCTCTTTATCCAAAAACCCCTCTTCCGCTAGGTCCACGGCGAGATTCAGGGCCACCTGTCCCCCCAAGGTAGGCAACAAACCTTCGGGTTGCTCCTTTCCCAGGATTTTTTTCACAAAATCCGATGTTAAGGGCTCCATATACACCCGGTCCGCGATTTTGGTATCCGTCATAATGGTGGCGGGATTGGAGTTGATCAGGACCACTTCAATGCCCTCTTCTTTCAGTGCCAGGCAGGCCTGGGTTCCCGCATAGTCAAATTCTGCCGCCTGTCCTACAATAATAGGGCCCGATCCGATTACCACTACCTTTTTTAACTTTTGATCTACAGACATCCCATCACCCCGCTTTTTTCTGTCATTCCATAGAATTGGTCGAACAATTCCTGCGAATCCATGGGGCCGGGGGAAGCTTCAGGATGATACTGCACGGAAAATACCGGATCGGTTTGATGACAGAGTCCTTCAACGCTGCCGTCATTTAAGTTGATATGAGTCACTTTCATGTTTTTCGGCACTTTTTGAGCATCCACGGTATAGCTGTGGTTCTGGGAAGTAATCCTTACCTTTCCCGTTTCCAGATCCTTTACCGGATGGTTCCCTCCCCGATGACCAAAGGGAAGTTTAATCGTATCTCCGCCGTAGGCCAGATTCAGAAGCTGATGTCCTAGACAAATCCCCATGATTGGGGTTTTGGAATCGATCAGTTTTTTCATCTCCGGGATCACGTCTACCAGATCCTTCGGATTTCCCGGACCATTGGATAACAGGATTCCCCCGGGTCTTTTGGAAAGGATCTCTTGGGCTTGGGTTCTTGCTGGATAAACGGTGATACGAAAACCCCGTTTAACTAACTCTTTTAGGATTCCTTTCTTGATACCGAAATCCATCACCGCAATCGGAACTCCCGAGGCTTCCCCTAATGCATAAGACCTTTTTGTTGTCACGGAGTCCACCGGATTTTCCATCTTAATTGTTCGGTTTTCAGTTTCCCCCTTTTCCCGGTTTGCTGGATCCCACTGGGGTAAAATCCTTCCCCTCATGGAACCTTTGGCTCGAATATAGCGGGTTAAGCTTCTGGTATCCACACCTTTTATGCCTGCGATCCGGTGATTGTCCATATATTCCTCCAAGCCTCCCAAGGATCGGTAGTTGCTCGGATGTGTACACAGTTCCTTTACAATAAGGGCTTGTACCTTCGGGGCCTTTGATTCGACGTCCTCCCCGTTAAATCCATAGTTTCCGATCTCGGGATAGGTCATCACCACGATTTGGTTGGTGTAGGAGGGATCCGTCATCAGTTCCTGATATCCGTTCATTCCCGTGTTAAACACCACCTCACCCAACACCTCCTTTTCCCTTCCGATGAACTCCCCTTGATAGGTTTTTCCATCTTCCAACACCAGTTTTGCCTTCATATCTATTCCTCCTATTGCAGATTACCGTAAGATCTTAAGTGTTCACCCCATGCATAAAAATAAGCCCTGTCCAAAAAAAGAGACAAGGCTTAGGGATATCGTAAAGATATCTGCATGATATCCGATGACACCTAAAGGAAATAGAATGTATGTATTCTATGAAAATCCTTGTTAGCCTCTCTGGACTATCTTAAAAGATCTTATGATTTCAGTAATCATACCAAAGGGGGCTTAAGTTGTCAATAGATATTTATGCATTTATGTTTATTTTTATTATTCTGATATTTAACCTTCCCCCTTCAATTCTCCCTGTTCCAAAAAAGGCTGATACATCATGATGGCATGATTCTCCGTAACGTACTGATCATCAATCATAACCCCCTGGGAATTTTTCACTTTCCGGTGAATGATATTATGGCGAAGATAGCCTCCCCAGTATTCATGGGTTACCCAGTGTTCTTTTTCATAGACTTCATAGTTGTTTTTTAAAGCCGCTTCTCCCCGCCATGCGCCGATCAGATGAGTGTCACTTACTTCCAAACAAAGCTGCATCGGGGTGTCGGTCTCATTTTTAATCTGCAGATCCACATAATTATACACACAAGTGGCACCGCTGCCAAAGGGCTGCTTTCTCTTCACGTCGGGAAACACATCGTAGCTATGACGATTTCTCTCGGTAACCCTCAGCGGTGTATGAAGGGTCATCCAGTAAATAAGATTGGAAAGCTGACAAAGCCCTCCTCCCACATTGGCAATAAAACTTCCATGGGAGAGCTGCATTCCTTTTAGATACCCTTTTTTTGCGGTGGGATTTCCGATTCGTTTCCAGTAGGACAGAGTCTCACCCGGATATAGCACCAGGCCGTTTAATCTTTTAATGGCGATTTTTAGATTTGTCACTTTGTTTTCCTGAAGCCACATATCCACGTTTTTCAGTTTTCGATATAAGGGGGTTCTATGGCTGAAATACAGATGGGGGCGGATTTCCTTTTCCTGTCGATGGGCATATGGCTCCTTGGAAAACTGCCACTGAAGATGTTTTCTTAGGGTATAATAGTTTTTTCCGAGTAATAGTCGGAACTTGCTGCGCTGAATCGGCTGCAAATAGATAACCTCCTTATGAAATTGCTTGGTGTTTCGATATTGCCATCAACTCAGAATCTCATCTTGCAGTTAGCAGTTGTCTTATCAAATCTTTCATTGACCAACGGGATTTCAACCGGACTTCTCCATTTTTGCAAATCAGCCGGTATCCCTCTTTGCTTTTTTCGATATCCCCCGGTTGTAATCCTTTTGCCATTAACGGGGTATTCTCTGAGGGTCCTTTTAGTTCCCGGTAATCGACAACTTCCCAAAACCCGCCTAAGTATGGAGGGTTAAGCTCCATGGCGCCGGTACCTCGAAGAAAATGATATACCCGCTTAACATCCCAGTTCTCCCAGTCGATGAATTTCTCTCCCCGCTGAATACAGCGGCCTTTGAACAGATTCCTTGAAGTTTCCTCGTGTTTTTTGCGCTGCCCCTTTCCATGATGGCTTTGTTTTGTAGGCTTTTCCTCCGGTTGCTTTCCCTTGCTCTTTCCTTGGATCTTTCCCGCCTGCTCTATCTCCCGAACAGTCTTTGTCATCAGCTTTGTGGCTAGTTCTGTAATCCGGTGCAGCAACGCCTCTTCTTTTAAGCCTAATTCAATGGGAAACTTCTCTTGAAGCAGGATTTCCCCCTCGTCTTCCCTTTCCGTCAGGCGATGGATGGTTACGCCGCCCTCCTTTTCCATATGGTAGTACTGCCAGAACCAGGGAATGGCACCCCGGTAATTAGGAAGATAGGACCCGTGGGCATTGATTCCTCCATACTTTGGAATTTCTAAAATGTTTAAGGGGATCCGGTCCCCGAAATAGGATACACAGATCAGTTCAGGCTGAAGTTCCTTTGCTTTTTCTTGAAATTCCCCTGTATCCATTGGACAAGACTGGGTGTTGATATGAGGGATGTTTTTCCTTTTCGCAAAGCTCCTTAAGGTTTTAATCCCACCGCGAAAATTCTTTCCATAATGATAAATTTGCCGAAGAAATTCTTTCGAAGCACTACCCTTCGGGCTCCACTCCAACACACCGACGATTTGATGTTCTCGGTCTAATTCCATAAGGGGTTTTATGGATTTCGCATGATTGGTGCCGAAATAAAGAATCTTCATGATTATGGGTTTCACCTCATTTTCTTTCGAATTTGAACGATCTACTCTTCTAACGCACCAAAGAATTCATCAATTGCATAGCCTCTCAGTCGATCATCATTGATGATCATGATATGGGTGTCGGTATTGAGAACTTTGTTGGCCTTATCAATGCTTACAATCTTGTCTTCCCCTTCACTATTTTTATATACATAATGGAAAGTTTCGTTGAATGGAGAAAAATTCTCAAGAGTTGACCCAGCAAGAACCCCATAGCCAAGGTGAGCATAATCTTTTATTGGATGGGAGCTATGTCCATGTCCCAAAGTACTTAAACGATCATAGCTTTCCTGATAGTTACCGATGGGAAATTCCATCACATCCACAACTTCAAAACCTTCCAAATCCATGAAACTTTTTACCGGCTCATCTCCCTGATTTTTTGATGCCTTCTCCTCCTCAAAAGTAATACGGTAGATTCTTTCCACGAACTCTTGCTCGTCTCTACCCGCACCCGTTTCATCTTCCGTTATTTCCTCACCACTATTTACAACGATCTCTTCCGTCTGGTGATTAAAATAGTACCTCTGGTTGGAATATTGATTTGGTCCAAGGATCCCTACATGCTGAAGTTCCTCTCCTTCTATATTCCATAGATAATGAAAGGAAGGAATACCACCGACTTCAGCTGCCTCACGAACCGTTGTAAAAAAGAGGTTGTCACCAAAAATCTGTCCGGATTCATACTGCTCTACTCCCGGTGCTCCGGGCTCTGTTCTTCGGTAGGTGCCGCCCTCTCCGGTTTTTCGAACCTGCTGTTGTTCAATATCTAAGGTCAGCCAGCCCTCCTGTTCGGTAAATATCATATTCTTGCCATTCTCCAGACCATCCACATCATAGGGTACAAGGGCGTCAATTTCATCCCCGTAAGGAATCTCCGTCAGCTCCCGGTCTTTCATATCATAAACCCATAAAGGGGCATCTTCCATTTGACTTAATACTTCCTGATTCTGCTCTTCAATATCCTCATTTTCGTGAGCTGTTGAGAAATTAAGAAAATTATTCCAGCTGCTCATAGCAGGAAAGGAATGAAGGATCATCAAATAGCGGCCGTCCGCCGTTACATCATAGACAAAGCCCGGCAAATAAGTTCTCGAAGGAGATCCCACTTCAGGAATGGTATACTCTTCGATTACCGGTGTTTCAGAAAGAAGTATTTCATCATCTTCAAGATCAATTACCCGCATACTCTGCTCATTTTTAAGCTCTTTAGGCAACCCTTCCCACTGATCTTCGGTAATCCTGAGGTTTTGACCAATAAGAGCATAGATACGGCCATTGAAACTGTTAAGAGTCATTTCAAAACCAAGCATTCGATCAATATTTGGCAGTTCTGGTGCCCCTTCCACCCTTTTTCGGGCGATTTCCTTTCCACTTTCCACATTAAATGATTGATAATGCAGAGCTTCTTCCTTCTCGTAGAGAAAATGAATTTCTTTTTCGGTTAACAGCCAGTCATGAACAGCATCGGCCTCAAAGTCCAAGGCTCCTTCCCATGCAAAATTCAAATCTTCCACTAGAAAATCCGGTCGCTCCTCTTGATGACTTTCCAAATGATCGAGGTCTTGTCTATTCACAGTAATCTCATGATCCTCCTCGAGATCTTCACCCCTTAGGGTCCACCGAAATTGATAGCCGGTGTATGCGTCCCCCAGAAGTACAATTTCATCTTCCTCTTTTTCATTAATCCTCGTAATAATTAGGCGTTCTTCCTCGGGACGGATTTCAAAATCCTCGTAGCCCTCTATAAAAAAACCAGGAATTTCATAAGGTTTGTTCAGAAAGTTTAAGTAATCATTGAGTTTTACGGAAGAGTGCTCCATTTCTCCACTATCACTTGCCTCCAGGGCGAATCCGATACCTTTTTCCTCTAATGTGATCTCTTTAACCTCTTGTTTTTCCATATCTTTCTCATCGAAAAAAGACTGCATTATTTCCTGTATTTTATGGATCCCTTCTCCACTGCGATCTTCTCCAAGATCCTCATCATGAAGTTCCGACAGTAACATGCTTTCGATTTCTTGTTTTAAGACTGCTTGATCATATAACGGATATTCAATGGCATAATGATTTTTCCCGTCACCCTCTTTCCTGTCCAGGGTAAATTCCCCAGCTTTCACTTTCTTTTCATAATAAGATATCAGTTCTTTTGCTTTCTCTGCATTTCCCATCTCTTCATCGAAGGGGATCTCTTCATCAAATAATGTTGATAGAGATTGATGCCTCCAGTAATAAAACTGGGGAATATCCCGATTTGCAGAATGGACTTCTAAGGCTTCCTCCGAGGCAATTTCCCACTGACCTTGATCCTTTTCTCTAAATTCCACATCTACGGAAAAAACGTGAGGTGGTTTGTCTAAGTAGATCTCTTTTAATGCTTCATACTCCCGGGTATAATAATCCCGGTCCTCCTCTAAAAGATCGTGGATACTCATGCCAACCAGATATTCTTCTAAAAGATCGGGAAGGTTGATCATTCCAATATTTACTTGGGCGGTTGCTTCTCCGGAACGGGTTTCCTTAACATCCTCTAACCCTAAAAATTCAATGGTTTCCAATTCCTCTTGAAAACGGTATCCGTCGGCCTCTTCTATTCCACTGGAAATATGTTCTCGAACCGCCGCTTCCATGCCTTCTTTCATTTCGCTTTCCCTCGTCGTTCGGGTATTGAATAAACTCAGAGCCACCACTACGATAAGAATCACAGGGATTATCATTAACATTCTTTTTCCTTCCTTATTTAAATCCTTCATCAAAGTCCCCCTTAATCATTGAATATCGATGTTTAATTACTGATTTCATTGACTTCATAACCTCGTACTCCGAATTTTTTCTCTTCCACCTCTTCGATTTCATAAGTAAGTTCATATGTTCCGGGAGATAAACTATATCCTTCTTGAATATTTTCAATGACTAGAACCAGACTATCATCCTTCAGCTCAGTATCCACAAGGTCATTTTCTTCTGCAAGCAGTTCGATGGCAGGGTGCAAAGGACCAAAAGTCGCCCCCATAGCACTAGCCAAATCTACGTCTGTAATCTGTAAAGGTGTTACGCCCCTCCACAGATCAGAACCGTCGTTATCCGAATGTCCATAAAACCAACGGTGGACATATTCCTCAAAAGGCTCCGCTTCCATTAAGGCTTCTTCTGTCAAAACTACGGTTTCTAACCTGTCCGGTTTAATCTCATCGGTTATATTTAAAAAGTTATTATGAAATAGAATGACCTCATCCATTCTCCAGCTTTCCATCGACTGAAACCATTCTAAAAGACCTTCTTTTGAACCTTGTAGCACTTCCTCATCCAGAGGTTCAAAACGGTTTTTCATGACGCCGTCCATATATTCCTTCGCCATTTCTTCCGTTACTACCACTCCCTTGGACAGTGCTTCAATAACCCGATCTCTGCTGCCTATGTTCGAATATTCTTCATCCCATTTAAACACCGCATTTTTACCTTCGCCGGAAAGCTTTGAAATAAGTTCCCCGGCAACACTCCATTGTTCCTCCTTTAAAGCGGTTTTAATTTCTTCGAAGTTTTCCCTATCCTCTTCAAGTTCTTCAGTTTCTTCCTCACTGTTTTCATCTTCTTCACGTTTTTCTTCTATAACCTCTTCTGCCGGTTCCTCATCGGTCTCTCTGCAGGCTGTAACAGATGCGGCCAGCAGTAAGATTAGAATAAGCAGTCCTACTTTTTTAAGCGTCCAAACTTCTTTAGTCCCCTTTGTCATTCTTAGCCTCCTCGTATTTTTGGGATTTATCATAATTTTCGCACTTCTTTTTTAACCCTAACATAGGGACGTTTTACTTTCAATGATTTCCCTTCATCATTCTTCGACAGGAGTTTGACTCCGCCCCAAGACCGATTGATAAATGCCCTGCAGGATGACTTAAAAGAAGACCTTAGACGGTTATTGAAATTCAATATCCGTACTATAATATACACAAGATCAAAAGCTACATAAAATATAAAAAAAGGAGCGATTACATTGGAAAACATTTTAGAAATGAACGGATTTGAAACCATCACCACAAAAATCGAACAAATAAAGGAGGGAGAACAAATGGAGAAAACTTTAAAAGCACAGAACGAAACCTTTAACGTTACCATCGATAAAACTAACAGCCGAAAGCTTACATTGATTTTTAACAAAGCCCATGATAAAGTAGCCCAGATCTTAAACCATAGAGAAGTGGAAAAAGACATCCAAAAGGCGAAGGAGAACTACCACTATGGAAACTTCTTCGGATAAAAAAATTAGAACCAATGATAAACATCAGAATAGGAAGAAGAGATTAACCGCCTAAATCTCCATCCATTGATGAGAACTTAAGGCGGTTTTTCTATGCCACCTTTTTTTGCAATAAACCGGATACCTCCGCCCCCTTTGGTCTAAGGATAAATCAGCTCCCCTTCTAAGGTAAAGTACACATGACTTCCCCCTTTTAGCAGTTCCAGCTCGGGGATGTAACGGATAGTGAAGTTGTTTGTTTCTCCCCTAAGGGGCTCTTGATAGATCACTTCCCCCTTTTGATCAATGATCCTTCGCTCCTCTGCGGTGGAAACTCCGGCAAATCCCATATAAAAGTCTCCCCCTTGGTCATATTCACCGGGTATTTCATATTTCGGTTCGATAAACCATTCATTTTTTTCGTCCTTGTATCCCATCTTTCCATCCCGCTCTACTCTTCTGCGATCATCCTGCAGTAAGTATATCTCCCCTTGTTCTTCTCCCGGTTCTACAATCCATCGGTTATGATAAAAATCATATAGTCCTTCCTGTTCATTAACGGTCATAACTCCTTGAATTACATCACTGTCATAATGATTGATCCAAGTTCCCTCTTCTAATGCACCGGGTTCATCAAATAGAAAATCCGTAGCATACTCCAAGGCTTTAACATCTACAGCGGCCCACTTGCCGTCTTTTTCTGCAGCAAAGTACCTCGGCATATGAGGATATCGGTTCCTATAATCCCTCCTGTTTCCTTCAGTATCCAGCCCTATTGCATCAACGCTCGGTTCTTCCAACCATGAAGTATCCTCTGTAAGAATATAAAACCCGTATTGGTCTCCGGATTTAATGGAAAAGATGCTTCGACTAAAACCCTGTTCTTCCTGATCAAAGGAAAGTAAATGTTTTATTTCATCGTAATCTTTATCCAGTAAACCTTCGTTTTCTTGATTTATAAGTCTCTCTTTCCCATCCTTTACCGCAATAACCGTCTGTTGGTTTTCCTTCAGTTCCGTAGGGGGCTGCCTCCTTGTCTGAGGTAATGGGATCCTCACTTCATCATACTGAGGTTCAATGATGATTTTGCTATCATACTCCCCGGTAGCCACTCCCTCTTTCAGCTTTACCCCCCACAAACCGTTTTCTTCATAGGGTTCCATCCACCGATTCTTTTGATTTTGATCGTTATTGGAAGACCTTCGTGCCGCTTCCCTTATTTCTCGTATTTCTTCATAGCTCACATCTTTATGCACTTTACCTTCTTCGTCAATTACATAATCCACCGGCTGTTCCCCTTCTTCAATGCGTATACAGAATATAAGGGGCAGATTATAGACGTCCTGGGGTATTCCTTGATCCATTGAGGCAGAATGATAGAGTCCTTCTACAGGTTCCACCACCGCTTTTCCCTCCGGATTAATAAATCCGGATCCATCCTCTGTATTTACTGGAAGCATCTTTGAGGATACATTTTCTTTATGATAAACCTTGGCAAAATCAAAGCTCTGATGACTTTCAAGAAGATCCAGTTCTTCTCTTTCCACTGTAACGGTCTTGCCCTTTTCCAGTTCTTCCTCATTCAGGGTCCAGCCTTCAAACTGATGGCCGGCGGAAATCTTTCCCGAGAGAATGATTTTTTCTTCCTCCTCTTGACCAATACCGGTAATAATCAGGTGCTCTTCTTCTGGGCGGATTTCAAATTCCTGATACCCCGCCGTAAAGAATTCCGGAATTTCATAGGGGGTACTCATAAATTCCAGGTACTCCGCAAGTTTTGTGTGAGGATTTTCTATGGTTTGGTAATCCCTTTCCAGGGCAAATCCGATGCCCTTTTCCTCTAGGGTGATCTCTCCCAGGCTTTGTTTTTTAAAATCTTCCTGATCGAAAAAGTCCTCCATTACCTCTTTTATTTGGCCGACCCCCTCCCGGTGATTTTCTTTTCGAAGCTCCCCATCATTAAACTTCGACAAAAGCATAGTTTCAATTTCCTGATGGAGGGATGCGGGATCGTATCCTTCATATCCAATGGCGTAATGATGCTTTTCTTCGCCGCCTTCTCTTTCCACGGTAAGGCCTCCGGCGGTCAACTTCCTTTGATAGAAGGCGACCAACGATTGTACCTTCGGATCATTTTTCATATCATCATTGAAGGGAGTTTCATTATCAAAGCTCTTGGATAAGAATTGCAATCCTCCGTAATAAAACAGCGGGATATCCCGGTTTGCAGAATGGATTTTCAAGTCTTCCTCCGAGACAACTTCCCACTCTCCTTCGTCACTCTCGCGAAATTCCACATCCGGGGAAAAAACATGGGGTGATTTATCCATGTAGGCCTCTTTTAACGCTTCATACTCCCGAGTATAATAATCCCGCCCCTCCTTTAAGTGATCCTGAATATCCATATCTACCAGAAATTCTTCCAATAAATTCGGAAGATTGATCATTCCAATATTTACCCGAGCTGTTGCTTCCCCGGAACGGGTTTCGTTAATATCATCTAACCCTAAAAATTCAATGGTTTCCAGTTCCTCTTGAAAACGATATCCGCTGGCCTCTTCTATCCCAACTGCAATCTGTTCTTTTACCGCGGTTTCCATGCTTTCTTTCATTTCCCGTTCCCTCGTCGTTCGGTTATTGATCAAACTCATAGCGACCACTGCCAGTAGAATCACAGGAATAATAATTAGCATTCCTTTTCCTTCTTTGTTGAGATCCTTCATATAGAGTCCTCCTTAATTACCGCCACAATTACCGCGACTGGTTTTTGACAAAATATTCATACAACTTTCCTTCATACTATTATAACAATATGGGAATTTCAATAATTTTCTTTCAGCCTTGTTCAACAAGTCTGTTGCCCCTGCCCATTTGCACCATTGTCTCCTGTTTTTTGATATTACTCCTTTGAAAGCGGGTAGTACACTCCTTCGCCGATCACAGCCAATTCTCCCTTTTCACCAGGTACTTCCCCTAAGACAGAGGAATGACCAAAGGAATCAGGTAGCCGGTAGGCCTTCTCTTTATTTAAATCCCGTTCAAAGATCTGTACTTCCGCTCCGTCACGATCGATAAAAAGAAGAAAAATATCCCCGGATTCACTGATATGATAACTATGAAAACTTGCTTTATGGATGGATTTTTCAATTTCTATTTTCTCGCCGTTAAAGAGCAGAACATCATCTTTATTGAAAATGCCCGATTCATAGGACACAAGCAAAAGGTCTTCTTGCAGCACTGTCATTTCCTCTATCTCTTCCCCTTCAATGCCTTCATACAAGATTTCCGCTTCAGGTTCACCGCCGAAGGTGACTTTCATAATTTTATCCTCATAGACATAGTAGAGATAGGTCCCCTGATCACTGCGGTAGTTATCATAAAAGATTTCGCTCCGATCTCCCTCGTCCTTTTCCCTTGGGATCCCCGGCAGGTCTTCAGAAGGGAGTACAAGTTTTTCCCTATCTTCATGCATATGATAGGAATACAACCCATCCTCGAGAACATAATAAATTTCCTCGCTGCTTTCTGACCAAAAGGGGTTTATTTGAAAAGATTCATTCCCTATGGCCATCTCTTTTGGCTCCACTGGGATGCCAAAGTTTGCAATAAAGGTTTGGGAAATTCCGTCAGGACCTTCATGCTGCCCTTCTTCGTCATACATAAAGGCTCTGTAGAGAAGTTGCTTTCCATCCGGCGAAATCTCATATAGGTTGATTGTACTGATAAATAAGTCGGCATCTATCGGGTGATTTTCCAATCGAGTGGATCTGGTGTCTTCGGGGTCGATCATCGCGTCTGATAACAATGGCACGACAACTCCCAGGGAATCCAAATGTTCTTTATTGTCCCTTAACTCTGCTTGAGCATCATAATCTCTTTTCCACTCATCAAAATCCGAAATCTGATGTACCGTCCCCGGTGCTGTGGGGATTTCTGTCAGAATATATTTTTCATCATTGGAGAGTGTCCATCGTTCTTTTATTTCATAATTCAAAACTTCCAAATCTTGAAGCTCATCTTTCGAAACCTCGTTGATTTCCCTACCCATGCTCTCATCCTCTTGGTTTTCTTCTTCGTCCTTCGCCTCTTCCAAACCGGATTCATTTTCCCACGCATCGGTTTCCTCTTGAGCTCCCTCTTCCTGACCGTTGTTTAATGCCTCTTCCTCGGTACAGCCCATCATGAGGATTCCTATAATTGCTATAAAAATAATGATTGCCGGTCCCTTCTCCATTCCTGTTCCCTTATACATAGTATTCCCTCCTTAGTTTTCCCCCTGCTATAATCGCCTTTTAACATCCCTTATAAAAATGGGGTTCTACTTAGGACACAACCGAAGCGATGAATCCGTTGCAAACTTTTTTATTGATTGAAAATTCAACGTATTTATGCTAGGGTTTTAAAGACGACTTTATATTTTAGCAATTGAACAATATTTTGCAACGAATCGGTCTTGCCGATTGTATCCTTTATAACAGCGAGTTTAAACAATCCCGAAAGAGAGGTGTCCGGTTTTGCTTTCTATGGCTAAGGAAGAATTTGAAGAGATTTACCGACGGAACGCTGATCCCGTTTTTAGGGTATGCTATATGTTCATGAAAAATTCCTCCGAGGCGGAAGATGCCCTTCAGGAGACCTTTCTTAAGGCAATGGAAAAAGCCCCTCCCTTTAACGGCGAAAGCCATGAAAAGGGTTGGTTTATTGTGACCGCCTCAAATATCTGTAAAAACAAATTGAAGTATTGGTTTCGAAAAAAACGCACCGGGGACGACGACCGATTAGAGCAAGTCAAACACCGGGATCACTATGAGTTCGAAGTGTTTGATGAAATTCTTGCACTGCCGGAGAAGTACAAAACCCCGATTTATCTATATTATTATGAAGGCTACAGCTCGGTGGAAATTGCTAAATTACTGATGACAAAGGAGCCCACTGTCCGTTCTCAGCTGGCAAGGGGTCGGGAAATGTTGAAGAAGACACTGGGAGGTGAAGAAAATGAAAAATAAAGGCTTTCGTGAGGCTTTTACCTCCATTGATTTAAATAAGGACGATAAAGACCGGATGCTTCAGGGGATTTATCAAAAAAAGAAACAAAAGAAACGCCGACAGATGATTGCCCTTGCCGCAGGAATTCTTGTGCTGATCACCTCTTTTTTATTACTGCAGGAGTTTCTTGATTGGGGCGGACAGGACTCCCTGCACGGGGATGAAGAAAAGGATGAAGAGATGGTAGAGGATGAGGATGACCGGGACAAGGATGAAGAAGTTATTGAAGAGCCAAAGGAAGAGGATGAGGATGAAGATCTCGCTGAAGAACCGGATGAAGAAGAGATTGAGGAGCCGGAGGATGAAAAATATATTACCTTTGAGATTCCCCCTGATCCGGGAGGAATGGGAGATCCTATGTTCCTGGTTGACGATTTATCGGAACTGGAACTTAAACTCCAGGATAGCCCTTTATCTAGGAATATAGACATTGATGAGTTGCAGGAGCTTGGTATTGAATCCATGCCGGTGTTTATTAACCCTGTTCCTACAGGTATGCCGGGTATGTACACTCCCGAAGAATATGAAGAGATTCAATCTATCCTAACGGAAATCGCCAAAAAATTGGGGCTGGAAGTTGCGGAAAAGGACAATAGCAGTATCACTCTGGAGAACGGACTCCAGATATTTATGACACCGAATCTAGAAATATACATCTCCAACGTTGGATATCCGGAGAATATTAATCGAGAGTCCTTTCAGGAAAAAAACGTGGAAGAAGCTATGGAGTTCTATCAGGAGTATTACTATCCCATGGTTTCCGATCTTCTCAACTATCAGAGCCCTCAAAGAGAACTTAGTTATCGTATCGATGACAACAATCGGTTGAGTTCCTCCGTAACATACGTGGAAACCGCGGAAAACCCTATAGAACAGTTTTTTCATGATCAATTCAATCAGACCCGGTTTGGCTACAGTGCATCAAATTATTCAGAGGGTGATCTGCTGGATCCACCGCGGATCTCAATTCCCTATTATCACTTAGAGCCCTTTGAGGTGTTGGATGAAATTCCTCTTCGGTCCCTGGAATACATTGTTGAAGAACGGAAAGGCCGAGAAATTTTTGGACAGGAACTGAAACTTGAACACATTGTAAGGGCAGAGGTGTTTTACTATAGTTACACCACCGCCCGTTACTTGTCACCGATTTACCGTTTGTATATTCATATAGAAGACCCTGATGAAAACTACGAAAGTGAAGAGGGTCAAATGCTTATAGTTCCCATTGAGGTTCTTGCAATTCCCGAAGAATATGAACAATAACGAAAATGAACCAAAGATGAACCAAAGGGGACGGAGGTATTCGGTACATCCTGTGTACCGAATACCTGCCGTCCCCTTTTTGCTGTTTTTCCTATAATGCTTCGTTGATAATTTCTGTCATGGTTGGATGGGCCAGGGGTAAATCTCTGATTACTTCAATAGGTAAGTCCTGTCGGCATGCTAAGGCTCCAATAGGAATTAATTCTGCAATGTCATCCCCGGCCAAATGCACCCCCAGTATCGTCTGCTTATCAGCATCCACTAGGATCTTAATAAAGCCTTTTTCATAGCCTTGGCTTATCGCCCTCATGTTTTCAGAAAAATAGGCCTTTTTCACCTGGTAATTAACCTGTCTTTCCCTGGCATCTATTTCCCTTAGCCCTACACCGGAAAGCTGGGGATCTGTAAAACATACATAACTCATCCCTTTATAGTTTACAGGGTTCTTTTGCCCGGCAATAATTTCGGCTGCGGTTTTGCCTTCGAGGATGGCAGCGTTTGCCGAAGTGATACCCCCTGTCACATCGCCTATTGCATAGACCCCTTTTTGAGTAGTCTCCAGGTACTCATTAACCTTGATCGTATTGTTTTCACCCCGATCAAGATCGAGTTTTTCGATCCCCCGGGGTAGCACCGGCTTACTTGCCCCGGTCACCAACAAAGCATCTGACAACAGTTTTTCACTGGTACCGTCAACTTTATTAGTACAATGCACTTCCAGCTTACCCTCTTTGTTGTATTGGCTCTCCGTAACCGTAGAATTGGTTTTTATTTCGATCCCTTGTTTTTCAAATTCTTCCTTCAAAAATTGAGATTGGTCCAGGTCACACATTGGCATGATCCGATCTCCCAGTTCCAGGATTCTAACCCTTGCCCCCATTTTATTGAATAATGTGGCAAATTCACAGCCTTCAATATTTCCTCCTAAGATCACCACATCTTTTAAACTCAGCCACTTTCCTGTCAAAACTTCTTTATAGGAGATTATCCCCCTACCCTCGTCCAGCTGCGGGGCTATTGGCGAAGATGGTTTTGAACCCGTAGCCACCACAAGACTTCCTCCCATTAAAGTAGTTGTTCCACCATCAACCATAACCCTCACTTCTTGTTCAGAGATTATTTCTGCTTCACCATAGTAGCTATTCACCCCTGCTCTCTCCAGGGAACGCTTCCACCCTTCTTTTGCTTTTTCCATTCTGACCCCGAGGGTTTTTAAACTTTCGGTTAAGTTTATAGGATCCTTTCCGATTGTGTTTTTAATCATTTCATCAAGCATAATTTTCATCGGTATATATCCTTGATGGATTGCATTCCCACCGGAACCATCTTTTTCAACCAAGGCCACCTTTAGTCCCCGCCGGGCCGCTTCAATGGAACAGGCCTTTCCACCGGGACCTCCGCCAATTACGATAATGTCATATTTCATTTTTATCACCTCTTGTTAAATTTTATGTAGATTCCTGCAAAAAATAATTTCACATTGGATATGATCGTGCAAGCGCTTGAGATGATCAGGGTTATCTTCTCTTTTTATAGCAGCTTTTTGATGATGTCAAATTATTATCATCTAGCATTTACCCTTCTTTTTTATGAATAAAACATGCGTATCATTAAATCCGTGCCTCAGTAGCCCTGAACCCAAGAAAGAGAAAATCTAAAGAGAGGCCGTTGTTTGCGTCATTATGACGCAAACAACGGCCTCTTCTTTTGTCTATCCTTTGGCTATTCGCTATCTTGCTCTTGACTTTTTTCCTGATGCATTTTGGAATTGCCTTCAAAAACCCCATTTTCATCAATGATTAAGGTTTTAATCGTTGCATTTCCTATAAGTTTTCCTTTATCGGTAATTCGAAGGGTTTCCAAACTTTCAATATTTCCATCCACGATTCCGGATAATATTACATTTACTGCGCTGACTGAACCCTCTACTCTCCCGGTTTCACCAATGTGCAGGGTTCCCTCGGTTTTTATATCTCCGATAACTTTCCCGTCAATTCTTAAGGATTGAGGGCTTGTGAGATTGCCTTCCAACAGGTTGCCTTCTCCTATTAACGTGTCGAAGGTTTCCGGCGGTTGACTGACGGCTTTGTTTTTCTCTTTCTTTTGAAACATGGTATCCTCCTTAGTTTTCGTTTTCGTCTCTTAAAATTGATTTCGGATCGATGGGTGTTCCATTTTCCCGCACTTCAAAGTGCACATGGGGTCCGGTGCTTCGACCGCTACTTCCCATCTTTGCTATCTCCTCATGCTTTTCAACCCGGTCCCCTTCCGAGACCAAATTTTTCTGATTATGGGCATAAAGGCTTTCATAGCCGTTCCCATGGGAGATGACGATCACTCTTCCGTAACTTCCCTGATAACCGGAGAAGGTTACCACACCGGTTCCCGCCGCATGTATGGGTGTATTAAAATCATTGGCAATATCCACACCGTTATGCTGACGCAGGGTCCTGTTGAAAGGGTCTCTCCGTTCCCCAAAGGGTGAGGTGATCCGCCCCTCCGCGGGCAAAACATTGGGTTTTGCATCCAGGTATTCGATTTGATCCTCAACTTCCGGAATCAGGGAAGTCATCTCCGTCTTACGTTGTTCGATTAACGGTGCTAAAAGATCTTCTCCTCCTTGTTGGACAATTTGTCTGTCCAATGGATTCGATCCGTCGATATTTAAGTTTCTCGATCGGGTCACCGGAGCTGTCTTAGTTTCTAAAGTTGCATAGGCTTCACTGTCTAATCCTACCAGTTCGATGATTTCCTTTTGCAGATCCGCCAGATCGGAAACCTCTTTTTCCACATCCATGGCATAGCCTTCAAGGGCCTCTATCTCCTCACGCTGCCTTTGATTTTCGACAATTACCTCTTCCCTCACTTCCTTAGCGATGTCTAGGGCATCATGGGTGCTTCGGTACTCCTGGAAATAGTAGGTCGAAAAAAAAGTTAGAAATCCTAAAGTCATAACCAGTCCCATCCCGGTTAAAAACATGGTTTTCAGTGATATTCCCAGGCTTTTGGGCTTTCCCTTCCCGTGGGGAATGAGCATTATGGTGAATTGCTTTTTATCTTTCTCGGCTAAATGCGAATTTTCTTTTTTCCTTCTGAATTTCATAATTACCTCCTGCCGATCTTCCAAAAACTTCATACACAATTACACAGAAGTCTGCAAAAACAAGTATATAGTAAGCTACAAAAAAAATAAACCCCAAATTCCGCCCAGTTTTTCCCTTATCCTCATGAAGTGCTCTATAATAGGCTTTAAAAAAACGCCTAAAGTTCTAAGGAACTCTTCAGGCGTTAAGATTATTTTCATATTTTTTTGTTTGTTGTCATAATTTCCTGCCGATGGGATATGCTGCCGCCACTTTCGTTAAAAGTTCGGTGTTTTCACGTTAAGCACACTAAATTCTTCTCCTTGATCCGCCCATAAAGCCATTTCCACCTCTGGAGGACAAAGTATGATATCCGTTGCCTGAACAGTTGATGTTTCCTCTCCGATCTGAATGGTTCCTTTCCCTTTTACAATATAGAAAAACACATCCACGGGCACTTTGTGATGGGGGACATGGTCCTCGGGTTGTAAGGTCAGGTTCATCACCCGGGTATTATCATGATCAATCAATTTTTTAACCGTAACTCCCCGCTGATTCTTGTTTCCTTCAATTTCTTGCATTCGTATAATTTTCATTTTAATACTCCTTTCAATTTTTAATATCGCCTAGAAGGCCGACAGATTATCGATAGGCGATGGCCTGCGTCGGACAAACCCTTTGACATTCAAAACATACCAGACAATCTTTGGTAACAATACGCCGTTTTTTTTCCTCCCCTGAGGCCACTATCGCCAGATTAGGGCATACCTGCTCACATTTTCCGCATCCGATACAGCGTTCTTTCTCAATGACCATTTTTCTTCCTTTGAGTTTCTGAATCCCCGCGGTAAGGCTGTTAGCAATCCCGTGGGGGCAAATTCTATGCCACAGTTCTTCTTTAAAAAACAAAGAAATCCCGGCTCCCAGCAAAACAAGATAAACGATCAGATTGATCTGAAGGCCGAAGCGTCGAGTTGCGACCATACCTCCGAAAAACACCGCTAACAACAATCCTTGCAATAAGGAAATATATCCTTTGTTTCCACTTTTTAAATCTTTTATCCCGGGACTGTTTCGCTTTATTCCCAGGCTTTTATAAATTCGGGATTCAAGTCTCATCACTGTACCCATAGGACATATCCATCCGCAATATAACCTTCCAAAAAAGAGACTAAACAGGACCCCCAGGCCTAAAATAAGGATCCATGCCTGAAGTCTTCCTTGCACTGCTAAGATTGTAAAAAGTAGTAGAAAAAAACCTTGGACAATCCATCTTCCTATGGTTTTACCTGTGTTCTTCTTCTTTTCTTTTCCCATACTCTCACCTCCTATTTAATATTCATCGTAATAGAATCATCCTGAACTTGTATTGCTAACTTCATTTTAATATAATGTAAGATAAGAGTATGTAACAAATGTTACGAAGGAGGGTTTTATGAAAAATTCTTTATTAACCAAACCTCAACTACAGACCATCTCCAAATCCCTATTGTTTCAAAGCATTCCCCCCTCTTCCCTGGAACTGATATTTCGGGACCTTACTGCAGACATTATTTCTTATCCCGATCCGACGTTAATCGCTTCCGAGGGAGAGGTTTGCAGTGGTATCAGTCTGGTTCTGGAAGGTTCCGTGGCAGTAAAAAAATTGCACCTTTCAGGAAAAGAAACTACGATCACGGAACTAAAACCGGGAGACACCTTTGGTGAAGTCATTATTTTTTCCGATCATAAGCACTTTCCCTCTTCTCTTTTTTCAGAAAAAAACACAGTGATTCTCTACATTTCCGAAACAGCCATTCTACGACTGTGTAAATTAAAGCCGGAATTCTTAAAAAATCTGATGGGCCTTCTCTCCAACAAGGTCTGGATGATGAGCAACAAAGTTCGGATTCTATCCTATGACCGGCTAAAACAGCGGGTAGCCATGTATCTTATGGATCAATACCGAATGCAAGGCAGTCCTTCTATTAACCTCCCCCACAATCGTCAGGAAATGGCGGATTACCTCGGGATGCCCAGACCCTCCCTCTCTAGAGAACTGCAAAACCTTAAGGATCAAGGTTTGATCCGGTATCATAAGAATCACTTCACCCTTTTGCAACCGGAGAAGCTGGAGGCTTTGATACAATAGACCAAAGATGAACCAAAGGGGACGGAGGTATTTGGTACACGATGTACCGAATACCTCCGTCCCCTTTGGTTCATTTCATCACTTATTGTTCACAATTGCTTTGATGCCATCAACAAATCGTTTCATCTCTTCCATGGTATTATACACCGATATCCCCGCGCGAATAAAGGATCCGGACTCCACAATTCCCAGTTTTTCCGCTAATCGATAGGCATAAAAATGACCGTCGGCAATGAACACACTGGCCTCTTCACACATGCGGGATGTGAACTCCCGAGGGGTCATACCCTCTACTCGAAAAGCCACCGTCGGGGTCTTCTTAACGGAATCGGGGGCCTGGTACAAGGTCAGTCCTTTGATACTTTCCAACTCCCCACGAACAAACTGCACCAGTTCTTCTTCATACTGCTCAATTGCTTCATATCCGGATATGATTCTTTCCTTTAGGGTGTTGCCTTCTCCTAAATCCGCGATAAATGCTACGGCTTCCGTCACTCCCATGATCCCTTCATGATTTTGAGTCCCGATCTCCAGTTTATCCGGAGCATAGTCCGGTGCCGGCATGATTTTATAGGGATCTAACTGATCAAAAAGATCTTTTTTTATCATGGCCAGCCCCACATGGGGACCAAACATTTTATACACGGAACTAAAGAGCATGTCCACTCCCAGGGCTTCCCGGTCCACATAAAAGTGAGGAATCCCGTGGACTGCATCCACGGCCACCACTGCCCCCGCTTTTTTTGCCGCCTTCGATACAGTCTTCACATCATTAATCGTTCCGATGCAGTTGGAAGCCAAGCCAATGGCCACAAATTTCGTTTTCTCTGTCAAAAGCTGATCCAAAGAACTAAGATCCAAGGTTAAGGTCTTCGTATCCAGCGGGATATACTTAACGGTCACATTTTTATCCTCCGCCTCTTTTCTCCAGGGATCGATATTCGCATGATGTTCCAATTCTGTCAGAAGGATCTCATCTCCTTCCTTCCAAGTCTTAGCTACAGCCCTTGCAGCATGAAACATCATAGTGGTGGCATTGGGACCAAAGGCTACCTCCTCCGCTTTTCCATTAAACAGTGCGGCCACATACTCTTTGGCCTCTGCAATTTTTTCCATGGTTTCCTTCGATGTGGGAAAGGCCCCGTGAAGATTTGCTCCTCCCCTCATCATATAGTCCCGTCCTGCATTGATTGCCTCCACCACAGTTTGAGAGCCTCCCGGTCCATCCAGATACACCACGGGCTTTCCTTTATAGGTCCGTTGTAGCGCCGGAAATCTTTTTCGAACAGCTTCGATGGGATAATTCATGGTATCCAACTCCTTTATACGTTTCTTACTATACATATTCGTTATCTCTGTATAAAATTCCTGCCAATTCTAATGCTGTTATTCATGGAATTTCAGATGAGTCTTCTTCTGTTAACTACCCAACCCACTAGGTGAAAGCGAAGGTGGCGGTGAATCAATATTTTCTTTTATTCTAATGTCCTGGTTTATGCCCTGGAAAAATAGAGCCGTAAAATGTTATTATGTTTTAAAGACCCTTGGTATCCCTTGTATCTTCAGGGATTCCGCTTAAAAACCCATAAAAAAAGGAGGCGATTAATGATGAAGCGACCTGCGAAAATAGCTTTAGGTATAGGAATCATAGGAGTTCTTGTAATGCTTTATTTAGGTATGGCCGCCATTACCGCTACCGCAGAAGGGCGCACCGGCACCAACCTTTTGATAGGAGGCTTTCGAACCCCCGGGAGCATCATGGAACTGATCAATATGGTATTTGTAGCAAATCTTGTGATCTGGGGAAGCTGGCTGTACTTTTTTCTGGAAGAAAACTAATAGCCAATAAACCAAAGGGGACGGAGGTATTCGGTACATCGTGTACCAAATACCTCCGTCCCCTTTGGTTTACCCTTTGGTTTAATCATTATTAATATAGGTTACCCGGTCCTGTTTGTCGGAGATGATTACCTGTTCAATACTGAAAACCACCACCCCGATATTGTCTCCCAGAATGAACTGGGGCATGTTGGTTTTTTTCATATGCATATCCCGGTAATACATTTCTTCCTCCCCATCAAGAGTCATTGCGTTTCCCAAAAACGTGGCGCTGAGTTCCGAAGACTTGGAAAACAATAACAATGAAATTCTTTTATTTTTTATGATGTTGTTATATTTTTTACTGTCTCTTCTGGTGCTTAAGATCACTTTATTTTCTTCCTCCACATAGGTAAAGTTCATCAAGGATACATAGGGCCTGTTTTCCACGCAGGTTGCTAAGGTACATAACTTTTCATTTTTCAGTAAGTCTTTAACGTCCTTTGTAATTTCCATTATTCTCCTCCTTTCTGAATTCAAAATATCGAACTTTGATGCCTCCACAGTAGGGTATAGTTGTAAAGATACCCAAAAAAACCACCGGGCCACAATTAATCCCGATGGTTTATGGTAATCCTTCATGAAATCTCCTTATAGCATAATCCAAAGAAACAGGGGGACCAGTACCACGGTTATTATGCCGGAAACCCCAATGGAAAGACCGGACATGGCGCCTTGGGTCTCACCCATTTCAATGGCCTTCGCCGTCCCGAGCCCATGTGCGGAAGTCCCCATGGAAACCCCTTGGGCCACCTCCTCTTTGATTCTAAACCATCTCAGCACCGTGGGACCGACCACCGCGCCGGTAACACCGGTAATCACAATGGCGGGTACCGCCAATGCGGGATTTCCACCGGTTTGTCTCGCGATTTCAAAGCCGATTGGAGTGGTTACGGATTTCGGCAAGAGAGAAATGATGGCCAGCTGATCGATGTTTAAGGCATGGGATAGAAACCATACGCTGACAATGGACGTAGCGGCTCCCACAGTGATTCCCATTAAAATGGGAAATAAGTATTTTACCAAAAGCTCCCGCTGACGATACAAAGGCACTGCCAAAACCACTGTTGCCGGTCCCAACAAAAATAAAATATAGTCTCCCCCCGCCTCATAGTTTTCCAGGGGTATATCAAACATTACCAATACGCCAATAATAATCAATGCGGACGTTAGAATCGGATTCAACACTTGAATTTTTGTTCGTTTAAAAATCACCAAACCGATTTGATAGGCCATCAAGGAAATCAGTATTCCGAACAACGGTGTAGATGTTAGGTTTTCCATCGATTCTGCCTCCTTATTAAGAACTGCACCGTGATACCCGTTACCACCATAACCAGAATCGTGGTTCCGATAGTTATCAAAGTGATTTGCCACCACTGACTCCGAATCAGATGGAAAATACCCAACAATCCCACAGCGGCAGGAAGAAAGAAAAAGGCCAAATACCCCAGAAAAAAGCTAGTGGATTTTTCGATCATCTCGATTTTAATAACTTTTCCCCATAACAACCCTAAAAGTATTAACAGGCCTAGAACATTACCGGGAACAGGCATGCCTGTTCCACGGCTAATAACTTCTCCAACAAAAAGAATACCTAAAATAATCAGTAATTCACGGATAACAACCATAGTTACCTCCTAGCTCACTTTCCCGGGATTTAATACTCCCTTGGGATCAAAGGATTTTTTTATACCTCGCATTATGGTCATAGCATCTACGGATAGAGATTCTTCAAGATAGTTCTTCTTTGCAAACCCTATTCCATGCTCTCCCGATACTTGACCTTTCAGCTCTCTAGCTCGATCATACATTTTTTGAAAAACCTTGTCCAGTTTATCTTTCCAAACATCCTCTGCAAGGTCATCCCGCAAAACATAGATATGAAGATTGCCATCCCCGGCATGACCAAAGCTCTTAATTCGAATATCAAACTCATCTTTCAACTCATTGGAATATTTAACAAACTCCGCAATCCGGTTCCTGGGAACAACCACATCGCACTCATCCATTTCCGTTGTAGAGGACTTTATGGCCTCCAAGAAGGCTCCCCGTGCCGACCATATGGACTCTTGCCGTTCCTGGGTCTCAGAAATCAGCACATCGATTGCCCCCGCTTCCAAACAGATGTCCGCTACCACTTCATAGGACTTTTCCACCTCTTCCTTGGAGTTCCCGTCAAAGGAAAGTAGCAAATACGCATCCGAGGTTTTGTCTGGAAATTCCTTTCCCAAATATTCTTCCGCTGAAAGGATGGTATCCTTGACCATATACTCAATGGCCGTGGGTACATTTTTAGATTTAATAATTTTAGGTACCGTTTCGATGGCTGTTTCCAGTTTGTGAAAGGGGACCAAAAGACTGATGGTTTTCTTGGGCAGTGGAAGCAATCGAAGGGTTGCTTTCGTAACAATTCCCAGGGTCCCTTCCGATCCTACAATCAAATCTTTCAGGCTGTAACCGGAACTATTTTTCACGATCTTTCCTCCAACTTCCATGATTTCGCCATTGGGAAGCACAAGTTCCAGCCCACGAACATAATCCCTGGTAACACCATATTTCACTGCTCGCATTCCACCGGCGTTGGTGTTGATATTACCTGCCAATGTAGCACTTTTTTCTCCGGGATCCGGTGGATAGAAAAGGTCGTTGGATTCCACAAACTTACTGAGCTCCATTAACAAAACGCCCGGTTCTACTGTAACGGTTAAGTTTTCTTCGTCCAGCTCTAAAATATTATTCATCCGGCTCATGTTCAGCATAATCCCGCCGTACAACGCTACTGCCGAGCCTACAAGGCCTGTTCCCTGTCCTCTTGGGGTCACCGGAATATTTTGCTCATAAGCATATTCCATTATTTTCGAGGTTTCTTCGGTAGAAATAGGTTCCACCAATACCTCGGGCATATTCCTCATTCCCGCCAATTCATCCCGGGAAAAATCTTCACTGATTTCCTCCTCGGTGAAAATTCGGTCTTTTTCTATAATGGACTTTAGAAAGGCAATGTCCTGTTGCTCTACTTTTTTAAATTTCATGCCATAACCTCCTCGGATTTTTTCATCTTCGCCAACAATTCCGGTATCACGTCGTAAACATCTCCGATTATTCCATAATGAGCAACTTGAAAAATCTCAGCATTGGGATCTTTATTAATGGCAAAAACATAGTCGGAATTTGTCATGCCGGCTTTAAATTGCACGGAGCCCGAGACTCCGCAGGTAATCATCAATTTAGGTCTTACCGTTCTTCCACTTAGGCCGATCTGGGTTTTCGGATCTCCCCATCCTGCTTCAATTAGAGGTCTGGTAACCGCAACTTTTCCTCCCAATTCCTTAGCCAGCATATGGATCATTTCAAGATCTTCCTCTTTTTTTATGGCTCTTCCTGCTACCACTATAACCTCTGCATCGGCGATATCCTCTTCTATTTCTTTTGCCTTAGAGTCCAGAACCCTAATCGCAGAAGCAAGGTTTTTCGGTGGTTCACAGTTCGTAACTTTTCCAACCGCTTTATCCAAACGTTGGGCAGCATCCATTATTTTATACCTTACCGTTGCGAACTGGGGGCGATGTTTCGGTGTGCAGATTTGTGCCATAATATTTCCGCCGAAGGCCGGTCGGATTTGTACAAGATCCGTATCCTCTTTCATATCCAGGATCGTACAGTCTGCCGTAAGTCCGGTTTTGAACCTTGCTGCCACCCTTGGGGCTAAGGACCGTCCCAGGGGGGTTGCACCTACTAAAACCGTTGAGGGAGATACCTTGTCAATAAAGTCGGAAAAGGCTGCGGTATAAGGCTCAATTGTAAAGTCTTGAAAAGCAGGATTATCATAGACAAACACTTCGTCCACGCCATAATAACGAAGATCCTCCGCCTGTTTCTGTATATCGGATCCGATAAAAACCGCATATACCGGATGGCCAATTTTATCCGCCAGTTCTCTTGCTTTTCCGATCAATTCATGGGTAACCGGATGGACTTGCCCCTCATCATGATCCACATACACTGCAACCCCCTTCCATTGACTTTTATCGATGTAAATGTCATCTTCCTCCAACTCAAAGGCTCCTTCCGGCCCTTTGTTCACACAGATCATACAAACTTTACATGCAGCTGTAATACCCACTTCCCGTTCTTTTTCATTCCACTCAATCGCATCAAAGGGGCAAAGCTTAATTGCTTCATCGATATCCTTAATTTTTTCCTGGTTAACTATTATTTTCGCCATCATGGGCCTCCTTTATTTGTTTTCATAGAGAAATTTCAAGTCTACTAAGGTTTGATAAAGTTTATCGCCAAGATTTTCCCCTTCCCACCGTTCACTGGTGGTGTTCTGTTCCGGAGGAAAAATCCTTTCTACCTGAGTTGGCGATCCTGATAAACCGTATCGTTTTTCATTAATATCTTTAAAGTGGTCTAAAGATAATTCCGTAATTTCTTGATACTTCGTCTTTTTCTTGAGTCGGTAGGATGGAAGCCTGGGTTGAAATATCCCTTTCTCCACAGTGATTAAACAGGGGAAATTCACTTCAACCGTCTGTATAGATGTGGGCATTTCCACCTCTACAATCAAAGAGTTTTCTTTACATTCCACAATGGTTTTTACATTGGCCACATGGGGAATTCCAAGGTACTCTGCCATTTCCGGACCTACTTGGGCCGTATCTCCATCGGTAGTCTGTTTACCACAAAGAATGAGATCAAAATCCCCCGCCTGATAAGCCCCTTGAGCTAACGTATAGGAGGTGGCCAACACATCGGCGCCTGCAAATCTCCGATCTGTTAGAAGAAACCCCTGATTTACTCCCATCATATAAGCTTCTCGAATCACTTCCTTTGATTGGGGAGGCCCCATGGTTATAACACTCACTTCCCCCTTTTGATCTTCTTGCAACTTCAATGCAGTTTCAAGGGCATAAAGGTCATAGGGGTTCATTTTCGCATCGACACCTGAACGGATTAAATTCCCATTATCGTCCACTTCCACCTCTGTGGTTCCCGGTACTTGCTTAATACATACTAAGGTTTTCATTACATCATTCCTTTCTTTTTTTGTGTGGCTTTTTTCATTGATCCTTTGCCATTTTTCTCTGAAGTACTTCTGTTGCATGTTACAATTGCTTTTGTTATTTTGGTATTATGGTCCAACCATTTATGTTAAAAAAAATACACAGCGCTCTTTTAGTAATTCGTCCTGTGCATTTTTTACATACTCTTTTACGAACCCTCCCCTTTATCAGACGGAGGGTTTCCGTTCTTCAATACTTGATACATATTCATCGAAAATCAACTCAATATGTTCTTTCATTGCATCCGCTGCTCCTTGAGGGTTGCGGGCTGCCAAAGCACGGAAAATCTTTTCATGTTGCTCTATTAAAACATCCCGGTTATGCTCTTTCAGGAGGATGGTGCCTCTTGCATCCTTGATCAAAACATCCATCAAATTCGAAACCATATTCAAGATGTTGGAAAACAAATAGTTATCCGCAATTCGACAAATACTGTAATGAAATTCTTTATCGTATTCGGCACTTTTGATTTCATTTCTGCTTTTTGTATGAATATTTAGTTGATCGATTATCACTCTGAGTTCTTTAATATCCTCATCGGAAATCCGCTCTGCTGCCCGATAAACGCTCTCCACTTCGATGATTCTTCGAAGTTCCACAATTTCACGGGGGTGGCTCTGATTTAGGATAAACATCATGGATAAGGGCTCCACTAAAGCATCGTCAAACTGTTCTTTTATGAAGTTCCCTCCCCCTTGCTTGACCTGGACAATGCCCAGAACTTCCAAAGCTCTCATTGCTTCCCTGACCGAGGTCCGACTTACATTCAACTGTTCAGCAAGATCACGCTCCGTGGGTAATTTATCACCTTTACTCAAAGTGCCTTCAATAATCATTTGCTGTACTTCTTCAATTACGGATTCATAGATTTTTTTGCTTTTTATCGGTTTAAACATGACCATACCTCCATCGATTAATCATACACCATCTTTTTATTTATTATAGCATACCCTGTATCAGTTCCGTTAATGGCTCTAGGGATTTCCAGGAAGTCTTATGGTCTTTTAGGTCCTATGGTCTGACCAATTTCTTCAATAATACCATTTTTCTGAATTGTTTGTCAACACCTTCTGTAGGATTTAACAAAAAAATAACCACCCTAGCTTTCAGCGGTCAATTTTTTATCTTTATAGCCGGGCCCTTCTGGGATCTCGAAATACCGATTTGTCCAAGGTCAAGGCATAATCGATTTCCTCAAGCATAGTCTTTTTATCCTCTGGCAACCTTCCCTCTACATTCCAATAATTCGATGGATGATCACTGAACAACATGCTGTCAATTCCCTGCAACTCTTGGATCAAAAGTTTGGTTTCCTCCAGGGCTTCATAGGGGGTAAGGAGTTGAAAGCTTTTATTCTTGTACATTTCATAGATCGGGGTTCGGGGAAATACCATAAAGGTTCTGAGGCGAATAAAATCCGGATTGCATTGGTTTAATACCTTGGCGCTGTTACGAGCATGATTTTTTGACCACTTTTTGCCCCCGGCGCCAATCATGATGTACTGGCTGGTCTCAATATCCGCTTCTTTCAATCTTTTAGCCGCTTCAATCACTTCCTCCCCGGTGGCCCCCTTATTTAAAAGTTTTAATACCTGATCGTCTCCCGACTCCATTCCCGAGTGCAGCCGTTTAAGACCAGCGGCCCGCAGTTGTCGAAGTTCTTCCGGGGATTTTAGAAGAATATACTTTGCCGAACCATAAAGGGTGATACGCTGAAGATTGGGGAAAAGCTCTTGGGTATAGCGAAACATCCCTAACAGCTCCTCGGTCTTCATTAAAATACTATTGCCGTCGGCGATAAAAACGGTCTCAATGAACGCTCCGTAATACTCCTTTGCTATATCCAGATCCTTTTTGATTTCTTCCACGGGACGGATTCGAAATTGAACGTCTTTATACATGGTACAAAAGCTGCATTTATTATGGGGACAGCCGATGGTTCCTTGAATCACCAGACTATTTCTCTCGCTGGGCGGTCGGTATACGGTTCCTTGATAACGCATTGGAAAACCCTCCATTTTATAATTTCCTGATGCACA
Source organism: Isachenkonia alkalipeptolytica (assembly GCF_009910325.1). Classification (NCBI taxonomy): domain Bacteria; kingdom Bacillati; phylum Bacillota; class Clostridia; order Eubacteriales; family Clostridiaceae; genus Isachenkonia; species Isachenkonia alkalipeptolytica. Next base: position 7,775 of record NZ_SUMG01000004.1, on the reverse strand, counting down.
GTGTTCTTTCCCACTTTATACCCGTTTTTAAAATAAATATATAAAATAGTAATATATCTGTCAAAGTTATTGTATATCAATATAAGAATAAGTATAATGGGAGATGGTATAATTGACCGTTATCATCTTATAAAAATTTAAAAGGAGTTGAATGGATGAAAACCGCTTTTAACAAAGGTATCATCGTACTACTGGCAGGACTAGGCGTGAACTTAATGCTCGGTACCCTCTATGCCTGGGGGGTAATCTCTGCAGCCCTGATGAATCTTGGATGGAGTGCCACAGCGACACAAATCCCTTATATGCTGGCCTGTGCCATGTTCGCATTTTCCATGGTTCCCGGAGGAAAGCTACAGGATAAATTCGGACCCCGAAAGGTTATTATGGGAAGCGCAATCCTTGCGGGAATCGGCCTGAATCTATCGGGTTTACTGTTAACCCCTGTAAGCCTGACCATAACCTTCGGACTGATCTTTGGCATTGCCATGGGAACCGGGTATTCCGCACCCACCCCTGCAGCTGTAAAATGGTTTCACCCCAGTAAAAGAGGGGTCATCTCCGGGGCCGTGGTTAGCGGATTCGGTTTAGCCCCGGTGTACGTAGGCCCCTTAACCACTTATCTTATTGGAAATTATGGCATCGAAACCACCTTTTTCGTATTGGGCAGTTCTTTTTTCGTAGGTATTATGGCCCTTGCTCAACTGATTAAAAACCCGCCGGAAGGCTACCTTCCCCCGGCACCGGAGGAATCGGAAACCATTAAGGTAAAACCCTCTTTCTCCACCACCGCCACGAAGGAATTTCAATCCGGTGAGATGTTAAAAACCAAACAGTTTAAAATGATCTGGTCCATGTTTGCCTGCGGCACCTTTGCAGGACTGCTGATTATCGGTCAGCTTTCCAATATCGGCCTGGAACAGTCGGGAATCACCAACGGCTTTATGCTGGCATCGATTTATGCGGTTTTCAATGCCTTCGGAAGACTCCAGTGGGGAATTATTTCCGATAAGATCGGACGAACCAAATCCCTGCTCTCGATGTTTTTGTTACAGGTGGTTGCCTACATTATTTTACCCTTTGCGGCAACTCCCGCATTATTAATCCTAAGCGTTGCCATGGTGGGCTTTACCTTCGGTGGTATGCTCACGGTTTTCCCGGCCATTACCGGAGACTACTTTGGAATGAAAAACTTTGGCGTGAACTACGGCTTTGTCATCACTGCCTGGGGTATCGGCGGCGTATTCGGACCTTTAGTCGGCGGACTCATTCGGGACTATACCGGGGGCTATGCTTACAGCTATGTCATCTCCGGACTCCTTAGTATCGTAGGAATGTATTTGGCGCTAAAAGTTACGGCTCCGACTCCCGAAAAAACAATGGAGCCCGCAACCACGGAAGCATCGGTCTAAGAACTCCTTATATTTTCATTATCATAAAGAAAGAACCTCGTCCGGTAAAAGGCAAGGTTCTTTTTTTAATTCGATTTTTTTATAAGTGGATCAGCTTCCTCTTTTCGTCAGGGTAAAATGCCCTGGTTGATAGTTTTCAACTTCGATGATCACCATGTCCTCTTTAAATCGCTGTATCTCCTCTTCTACATCGCTTCCCTCCTGTTCTACGAAGGTATAAACCACTTTCTTTCCTCGACCCTTGGCTTCATCCTCCCCCATTTCCAGAATTTCCACGGCTCTTCCTTCCCCGGGAACAAGGACGTGATACTGGGTTTCCCCCCAGGACATTGATGCACTTTCTTCATCCCGATCCTCGGCGATCATTCGGTCAAACATTTCATCAATGGATTCCTGTACCCGTTCGGGAACCTCCTCGTAACTACGAATCGATACCGTTAGATTTTGATTATTCGATTCTCCGGTACAGCTTACAACCCCAAATCCCACTAGGATTAATACCAGGATCGCAATCGTGCTGATGGTTACTCTTTTACCCATGGCTTGATCTCTCCCATCAAATATTAAATTTTGTTACTGTATTGACAATTTGCCGGAACTAAGTTACATAAATCAGGGGCACTTGAAAATTTCTTTAAACCCGTTTCTAGGTTACCTGCTTTTTATGAGCGTTGAGGGAATGCTCTTCTACGAGCTTACGCGTCAATCAATATCCAGCAAATCCTTTGCAAGATCTTTTTTACCCTCAAGATTTGATTGCCGGCTGATCATAATTCGCTGGGCCTGGGGAGAACCGGCACCGTGCATGGATTCCGTTCGGTAGCCCACCGCTGCGGTACCCAGGGTCATGTTTTCGATTAAGCGGTTCACCTTCCAGCGATCTTCCGTAGATCCCTTGGCCCCTTTATAATATTTTTTCACATAGTGTCCGATCTCCGGACTCTTAAGATCCTGCTCCGAAGGCATGGTTACAAAATTTCCCCCGGCCAAATCTTCGGCCAGTCTTGCAATTTCATAGGGCATTCTTGTAACGTTTTGCTTACATACATTGGCCAAAAGCATGTCGATTTGATAGTTTCCTGCCTTGGTGGGGCTTCCCTGGGATGAACAGGCGATTCCGCAGGAATAAAGGGTCTCGTTTAAATGAACCATTTCAATGATCTTATCCTTTACATGAGAGGCCTTTGCCGCCCCGTTATAGTCTGCAATCAAGGCGGTTGCTCCGATCAGCACGTCCCCGACTCCCACTTTGCATCCGCCGTAGCTTTGTCGATGATACCCGGCGAATCGCTCAACCAGGGTCCCGGAATGAGCAAATTCTCCGCACAGGAAAATTCTGTCCTTGGGAACAAACACATCATCAAAGACCACCAAAGCTTCGTGGCCTCCGTATTTAAAGTTACCGCGGTCCATCAGCCCATCCTCCAGCTTCCTGGTATCGCAGGACTGACGCCCGTATATAATTTTAATGCCGGGACTGTCTGTGGGGACGGCGAAGGATACCGCATAGTCTTTATCCTCTTCCTTCATGGCCATGGTAGGCATCACCAGCACTTCGTGGGAATTTACGATTCCCGTTTGATGGGCCTTCGCCCCTCGGACGACGATGCCGTCCTCCCTAGTTTCTACGATCCGTAAAAACACATCGGGATCCTCCTGCTGGGAGGGCCCACATCCCCGGTCCCCTTTCGGGTCGGTCATGGCCCCGTCTACGGTCAGGTCTTCCTCCTGGACATATTTTAAGAAATCCACAAATCGCTTATGATATTCCGTCCCATGAACCTGATCGGTTTCATAGGTCGTTGAATAGACGGCGTTAAAGGCATCCATCCCCACGCATCGCTGAAAACATGCCCCGGTTTTTTGGCCGAGGAGCCGGAGCATTTTCACCTTTTGAATCAGTTCCTCCGTGCTTTGATGAAGATGGGTAAAGCGGTTGACGGTTTTTCCCGTTAAGCTGGACTCTACCGTCATTAAGTCTTTATATTCCGTTTCCCGAGCCAGTTCATAGGTTTTCATCACCGAGTTCAGCGACGGTCGAATAATCGGATGATCCACCGGGGACTTGACCCGCTCTCCGAAGAGATATACTTCGAGATTCAGCGCTCGTAAACTCTGTTCATATTCCTTTGGGGTTTTCAACGGCATACAATCACTCCTTCTTTTGATTTCACTACACCTTGGGCAAATGATTCCCCATTAGGGTTGATAAAAGAAACCCGAAGGTTTACAATTTTTCATACTGTAAGCGATCCTTGCTGTAAGCGATTCTTACTGTAAGTGATTCTTACTGTAAGTGATTCTTGAACTTCTTTGAGGATTGGTTCAAGGGTTATATCTGAGTTAGAATTATCCCCGTTACAAAAAACAGTCCTCCCATGAAGAGATCGGGAATCCCCAGGATCATAGAGAGGGGCCGTTCCCGTTTTTCGCTTTCTTCTTTAAGATCTTCAATGATCTCCCGACCCATGGGAATTTCACTGATCTGTTGAAAACTGATTAACTGATGGTTTTTCGAAATATAATCGCTTTCCAGGATGATCTGCCCTTTAAAGATCGGGAAGCTGTATATCCGTCTTTTCCCACCGCCGGTTTCAAGGCTGTAGTCCACTTCTTTTTCTTCAAGCTGGGCGATGACCATTTCCTCTGCTTCCTTCGGCTCCATATTGTGAATCCGAATCCGGGTTTGATTCATCTCCCGGCGAAGGGCTCTGATAAAAAGGCCTACCGTTGCAATGCCAAGGATAGCCAAAAGTCCGTAAAGAAACCAGGATCCCTGGAGATCATTAACAAAGAGTTCCAATTGAAACAGCTGAAACACAAAGGTGGCGAAAACAATCAACCATCCTGCCAATGGACTTTGGGTATACAGATCTCTTCTTCGAATTTTCCGAAATCCGTTCATCATCAGTATTAGCCCAATCACACATATTATCAGGTAAATTTCAAAGCTCATTAAATCAACTCCTACATTTTAATCTTGAACCTCTCATGACTGAAGTCATAAGATTCTTGGGAACAGAGCATACTTGCAAGCCTATTTCTTTACTTACAGCGGTTTCTCTTCTTTACCAAGCTATCCCCGTAGTCCCTACGGTTTTGGATACTATTTAAGCTTTCGCTTGTTTTCGTAGACCTTCGGTCAAAATATTTTTACTGGCATTGATACCCCGGTCATGATGGGCCTCACAAATAGGACAAGTCCATTCCCGGATACTCAGGGGTTTCTTGCCGCCCTTGTGGCCACAGGCTGAACAAATTTGACTGGATGGAAACCACTTGTCCACCTTGATGACTTCCCGACCATACCAGTCTGCTTTATACTGTAACCGGCTCACAAAACCGGACCAGGATACGTCGGAAATGCTTTTCGCCAGTTTATGATTACGGAGCATGCCTTTCGTGTGTAAGTCTTCAATACAGATTATATCGTGGCTTTTGATAATTTCTGTACTCAACTTATTCAGAAAGTCGCTCCGTTGATTCATTACTTTTTCGTGCAACCGGGCAACCGGGCAACCGGGCAACCGTGCGTTTTTGTTTCTGATAATTTTTCGCTTCCAAGAGATTGATCCCATTCTTTTTAGCCTGCAAACCCCGTCTTGACAGCTTCCGTTGTTCCCGTTGTAGTCTCTTTTCCATGTTGGAAGTAAATTTATGGTTATCGATCTTTTGCCCGTCAGAAAGAATGGCAAAGTCCGTAATACCCAGGTCCACTCCAATCGCAGAATTGGTTTTTGGCAAGGGCTGAATGTCTTCTTCCAATAGAAGAGAAACAAAGTATTTACCGCTGGCGTTTTTCCGGATGGTTGCATTCAACACCCGACCCTTAGGGTCTTGACTTTTAGCGAACTTCACAAGGCCGATCTTGGGTAATTTAATGGAGTGATGAACAATTCGGATACTGTTATTCACATTTTTCGTTGTATAGCTTTGCACCGGGTTCTTTTTACTTTTGAACTGCGGTCTCTTATTTTGTTTTTTGAAAAAACGGGAAAAAGCGTCGGAAAGGTTTTTTACTGAGGACTGAAGGGAAATGCTATCCACTTCTTGTAACCAAATGGTTTGTTCATCTTTTTTCATTTGAGGAATCATTGCCGAGCAGGCATGATAGGTTAACCCTTTACCGGTTTTAGTATAGGCTTCATTCCACAAACTTAAAAAATGATTGTAGACAAAACGGGAACATCCCATGGTTTTAGCAATTAAGATCTCCTGCTCCCGATTCGGATAGATTCGAAATTTATAGGCTTTATGGCGCAGCACGGCTTTAACCTCATTTCTTTTTCTGACTTTTTATGTAGCTCCGGATCTGTTCTTCGGTATGATCACTGACGGTTGCTACAAAGTAGCTGGAATTCCATAAGTGGCCGTCCCGAAGGCGTTGTTTAAGTTCCGGATGTTTTTCAAACAGTAATCTGGCGGAGACCCCTTTAAATGCTTTAACAACACTGGGGATAACGTGCTGCGGCTTACAGTCGATCAGTAAATGGATATGATCTTTATCGGATTCCATCTCAATAATTTGAATATCGTTATCCGAAGCAATTTTTGCTAATAGTTGTTTAACATCTGCATCAATTTGTCCGTGCAAAATAGGATGCCGATATTTTACGCACCAAACCAAATGGTACTGAATAGAATAGACGTATCCACGTCCGTAATGCATGGTAGCCATGGGAATCACCTCTACTTAATTATAACATATGTAAGGGATGAATACTATCGCAAAGAGGCTGTTTAATGGTTCGATTAAACAACATATTACGGTTGCTATCCATCGCTACAGCGGTGCCACAACCGAAGCCGATTCATCTACACGACTAAAGTCGCGAGTATTCTCGGCTATTTTATAAACTATCCAAATCAAGCTTTCAAAATAATAATTTCTTACCCGATGATTTCCGTTTCTTCAACGCTTCCTATTTTAGGATAGTCATCATCTCGTCCCTGTGTACTTGGATCAGCTAACATTACGGTTAGTACCATCAAAAATATTAAAATTAATGATCCCACATTACGTTTTTTCATGCTTTACCCCTCCAATCTTTGCTATTAATTATATAATATAGTAAAATTATTCAAAAGAGTACCCGCACAAGTGCAGGGTCTAAGGGGGTTGACAAAGTTGTTTGAATCGTTTAACTTCAAAGATTTTGGGGATTATGCGAAAAAACTCCGTTTAGGTCTTAAATTATCACAAGGAAATGTAGCCCGTATGTCCGGATTGTCAGTTGATACTTTACGCAGAATTGAACAAGGCAAAGTGATTGCAAGATTTGATACCTTAATCATTTTATCCGAAGTATACAAAACGGATCTGATCGATGCCTATAAAAATTATTCTTCATCAAGCATACTAATGCGTTATTATGCTCGTTTAGACAAATTGATTGCAATGTATAACGAAGAGACATTAATAAATTTGAGGAAAGATTATGAACAGTTTGGGAAACTCCATGATAATGAGCCGCCCATTGCCTATAACTCAAAAAAACAATTTTTGTTAATCCTTGATGGCCTTAGTGAATACTATAAGGGAAATTTAAAGAAAAGCAGATCTCTTTACGTAGAATCCATGCACCTAAGCAACCCTCTATTCTCACTGCAAAACTATATAGACTTCCAATATACGGTCTTGGAGAAAAGAATTTTACTATTAATTGCTCTTTCGTTCTCCGATGATCACGATCTATTATTTGCCAACCATCTATTAGAACATTTGTTGGATTCCCTCTCTTTAAATCAATATACTTCATTTAACGAAAAAATCTTAGCCATAAAAATCATTGCAAATATTTCTTATAATTACCATACACTCTATGAAGATGAAAAGGCCCTGGACTATGCGAATCGGGGAATAGATTTTTGTATTAATAACCATATTACCTATGCTTTAGCAAATTTACTGGCTCGCAAGGGTGTGGCGCAGCACTTCTTAAAAGACCCGAATTGCAAGGATACTTTACAACAAGCCGTTAATCTGATGATCATCGAAAATAATCATGCCCTTGCCAAAAAATATATTGAAATAACAAAAGAAAAATATGGAATACAGCTGCAATAATAAGAGAAACAAAGGCTACAGGGACAATTCTACTCTACATTTGTTTTAAAGACGGGGTAAAAACAAGAGAAAAATCTCAGAAAGTTAATCCTGAGATTTTAAGCGATGATCCGCTATGTTGTTGTGATTTAAAGGGTTTCGAAATTTATAATTTTAAAACCTCACAAAACCACCGTCAGGTTGCGTATAAATGCAACCCCGCCCCTTGCTTCGGTCGTCTAAAACTCAAATATTAATTTGTTTTTTATGTTAAAATTGAATATTTCATTTAAAAAGCAAGAAAGGCCATGTTTCTTTGC